>NZ_JRVI01000193.1:0-4529 GCF_000783375.1 Sphingomonas sp. Ant20 | reverse complement strand
CCGCGGCACGCGAGCACCGCGCCGGCGCGCTCGTCCGTGTCGACACACAGGAGCAGCAGCGCCGCGAACTAGGGCGGCTGTCGGGCGAGCGTTTCGCCTGCCCCGCCCCCGTCCTGCCCGAACGCCTCGACTTCGCGGCCGCCGATGTCCGCACCCCTGCGGACGAGAGCCGCGCACAGGACCGCCTGACCGCCGAGCGCGAGCGGATCGGCGCGGTCAACCTCGTCGCCGACCAAGAGCTCGCCGCACTCGAAACCGAGGCGGTCGGCAATGCGGCCGACCGCGACGAGCTGGGTCAGGCGGTCCACCGGCTGCGCGGCTCGATCGGCACGCTCAACCGCGAGGGGCGACAGCGGTTGCTCGCGGCGTTCGAGACGGTGAACGGCCATTTCCAGCGGCTGTTCGCAACGCTGTTCAATGGCGGCAGCGCGCATCTCGAGCTCGTCGATTCGGACGATCCGCTCGAGGCGGGGCTCGAGATCCTCGCCCAGCCCCCCGGCAAGCGGCTCCAGTCGCTGACGCTGTTGTCGGGCGGCGAGCAGGCGCTGACCGCGGTCGCACTCATCTTCGCGCTGTTCCTGACCAATCCCGCGCCGATCTGCGTGCTCGACGAGGTCGACGCGCCGCTCGACGACGCCAATATCGACCGCTTCTGCGACCTGCTCGACCGGATGGCGCGCGACACCGCCACGCGCTACCTCGTCGTCACGCACAATGCGGTCACGATGAGCCGCATGCACCGGCTGTTCGGCGTGACGATGATCGAACCCGGGGTCAGTCGCCTCGTCTCGGTCGATCTTCAGGCCGCCACCATCCTCGTCGCGGCATAAAGGCGTCACCCGCTGCGAAACGCGAGCAATCGCGCTATAATGGTCGGATGTTCCTCGACGACTCGACGATCTGGCCGCGCAAGGACGATCTCCCGCCGCGCAAGCCCGCCTTCCGCCATGAGAAGGCGCTCAGCCGCATGCTCCTCGTCTATGCGCTCGCGTTGATGCTCCTCCCGATCAGCCTCGGCAGCTTCGTCGACATCATCCGCTACGTCGCTGGCCTGTTTGGATAATCCCCCGGACAGTTGATCCGCATCAATCGACAGGCATCTGTGCGGAACGTAAGATGAACGCATGGCCCAGCTCGACACCCGTGAGAAACTCGAGATCCTGGCCGATGCCGCGAAGTACGACGCATCCTGCGCGTCGTCGGGCACAGCCAAGCGCAATTCGAAGGACGGCAAGGGGCTCGGCTCGACCGAGGGCATGGGGATCTGTCATGCCTATGCGCCCGATGGCCGCTGCATCTCGCTGCTCAAGATCCTGCTGACCAACAGCTGCATCTTCGACTGCCATTACTGCATCAACCGCAAGAGCTCGAACGTCCGCCGCGCGCGCTTCACCGCCAAGGAGGTCGTCGACCTGACGATAGCCTTTTACAAGCGCAACTATATCGAGGGGCTGTTCCTCTCCTCGGGGATCATCGCCTCGTCCAACTACACGATGGAGCAGATGGTCGAGGTCGCGCGCAGCTTGCGCGAGGATCATCATTTCCGCGGCTATATTCACCTCAAGACGATCCCCGACGCCGATCCCGAGCTCGTCCATCAGGCGGGACTCTATGCCGATCGCCTGTCGATCAACGTCGAGCTGCCGACCGCAGGCGGGCTCAAGCGGCTCGCCCCCGAGAAGGACGGCGTCCGGATCGAGACCGCGATGCGCGAGGTCAAGGCCTCGATCGTCGACGGCAAGGACGCCAAGGCCAAGTACAAGTCCGCGCCGCGTTTCGCCCCCGCGGGCCAGTCGACGCAGATGATCGTCGGCGCCGATGCCGCGACCGATGGCGACATCGTCCGCAAGGCCTCGACGCTGTACGACCGGTTCGGTCTTCGCCGCGTCTATTATTCGGCGTTCAGCCCGATCCCCGACGCCAGTGCGGTGCTCCCGCTGCAGCGCCCGCCGCTGATGCGCGAACACCGGCTCTATCAGTCCGACTGGCTGATGCGCTTCTACGAATTCCAGCCGCACGAGGTCGTCGCCGCGGCGGATGATGCAACGGGCATGCTTCCGCTCGACATCGATCCGAAACTGGCCTGGGCGCTGAAGTTCCGCGGGTCGTTCCCGGTCGACGTCAATCGTGCCCCGCGCGAGATGCTGCTCCGCGTCCCCGGGCTCGGCGTAAAGGCGGTCAACGGCATCCTGACCAGCCGCCGCTGGCGCCGCCTCCACCTTGCCGATGTCGCGCGGCTGACCGTGTCGGTCGCGAAGATCCGCCCGTTCATCATCGCCGAGGACTGGCGCCCGGTCGCGCTGTCCGACCGCGCCGAGCTCCGCCCGATCGTCGCGCCGAAGCCACGCCAGATGGAAATGTTCGCCTGATCCTCTGGTCGGGGCGTGCGCTGTCGTGGCTGGTGGATCGGGAGTGATGCGCTAAGGTCAGCAATGGCCTTTGGCGTATTCATTCACCGCTCGGACTCGATCTACGACGACAGCCCGGCCGAACGATACCAGTTCCCCGCCCAGTATCTGAGCCGTGCGCAGCCCAGTATCGGCGACTGGATCCTCTATTACGAACCCCGCAAGGTCGCGGCCACGCGCGGCTATTTCGCGGTCGCCAAGGTCGAGCGGATCATCCCCGATCCGTCGACGGCGGCCATGTTTCTCGCGCTGATCGAACCCGGCTCCTATCTAGATTTTGCCACCCCCGTGCCCTTTTCTGGCGCCGACGGTCCAGTCGAACGCGGCGTTCTCAACGATCAGGGGCGGATATCCGGCCGTGCCCAGTCCGCCGTGCGCCCGATCTCGCCTGCCGACTTCAACCGCATCGTCACGCTCGGCCTCGACGACGAGACCCCGCTGCTGCCGCGCACCGGCGATGCCGTGGCCGACACAATAGACGATGGCCATTGGCAGGAGGAACGCCGCCCGTTCCTGATCGAAGGCGAGCGTCCGCGCATCGCCAGCCTTACCTCCCGGATAGTCCGCGACCGGATATTCCGCCGCACCGTCCTGCGCGCCTATGACGAACGCTGCGCGATCACCGGGCTGAAGCTGATCAACGGCGGCGGCCGCGCCGAGGTCGAGGCGGCGCATATCCGCCCGGTCGAGGCGAACGGCCCCGATATCGTCAGCAACGGGCTCGCGCTGTCGGGCACCGCGCACTGGATGTTCGATCGCGGGCTGTTGTCGCTCGCCGATGATCTCGCCATCCTCGTATCGCGCCAGGCCAATGATCCCGACACCATCCGCGGGGTCGTCAACGCGAGCGGCTATGCCACCGCGCCGGCCCGCGCCGCCGATCGGCCGCACCCCCATTTCCTGCAATGGCACCGCGCGCACTGCTTCAAGCGGTAGCGTCGGCATCGCGGCGGCAAGCTCATTCTCGCCACCCGCCAAAAACCATGCGGGATCGCGCGCGGCGGTGCGTATGTCTGGATGCAGAGGGAGCAGACGATGCAGGATCCTGTCGATGAAGGACTGACCCGGCTGGCGGCGATGCCGGTGCCGCGCGCGCTCGATGGCGTCGAGGCGTCGGTGTTCGATGCCATCGCCGAGAATGCGCGCAGTCGGCACGCCAGCCTCCTGGTCGGGCGGTGGTCGGTCGGTACCGCGCTGGTGCTGGGACTGATCGGCGGGGCGGCACCGATCGGCCATGGCGCGCCGGCGCAGGCGTCGATCCCGATCGGAACCGACGGCGCGCTTGCTCCCTCGACCTTGCTGCTCGGGCAGTGACGTCCGTGGTCCGGCGTGCGGCACCGACGATCGTCCTCGCCTTCCTCGCGGCGATCGCCGGGGTGTTTATCGGCGGCTGGATCCGCACGCCGGGTACAGCGCACGGCACCGAACTCCACACGCTGCTCCACCGCGACGTGGTGCTCGACGCCCCGCAGGAGGCGGCGCTCGACCGGCTCGAGGCCGAGTTCGCGGTCCGCCGCGCGGCCCTGGAAGCGGAGTTGCGTGCCGACAATGTCCGTCTCGCCGCCGCGATCGAGCGCGAACATGCCAATGGCCCCGCGGTCGCCGCCGCGGTCGACCGGTCGCACCGGACGATGGGCGCGCTGCAAAAGGCGACGCTCGCGCATGTCTTTGCAATGCGCGGCGTGATGCGCGCCGACCAGACCGCGGCGTTCGACCGGGTCGTCGTGCAGGCGCTGACCCCCGCGCATTGATCCCGCCCCGCCCCGACAGGACCGCGCGCCGCACGAGCATCGATCTCGATGCCTATGACGACGCCGCGCTGGTCGCCGCGCATCTCGCCGGGCCCGCGGCGGACCGGCAGGCGGCGTTCACGGCACTGATGCGGCGGCACAAACAGCCGCTCTACCGCCTGATCCTCGCGCAGATCGGCGATCCCGACGAGGCGCTCGATTTGTTGCAGGACAGCTTTGTCGCGGCGCACGCCGCGCTGTCCCGCTATGACCGCGACCGGTCGCTGCGCGCATGGCTCGCGCGGATCGCGATCAACAAATGCCGCGACTGGCACCGTCGCCGCCGCGTCCGCCATATGCTCGCCCGCGTGTTGCCGATCGAGGCGGGCGG
>NZ_JRVI01000192.1:0-4076 GCF_000783375.1 Sphingomonas sp. Ant20 | reverse complement strand
AGGCTGGCAACCAGTCCCGTCACCTGCCGTAGCGGCAGTCCGAACACTATCTTCAGCGTCAGGCAAACCCTGATCGCGCTGTCCGAAAACCGCATCGGCCGACCTCGACGACCAATCGGGGCTGCCAGCCAATCCATGCCCGGGTCCAAACCAGACCTCCAGCGACCCGCGGCGCTTCAGCGCTGCGTTATACTCGCTCCAGTTCGTCGTGCGGTACTTCGGCATGGTCGGTTTTGGCATCCATCCCACCTACGCTTCCTGACCCTCACAGGGAATCCCAACGCCCTTTGTGCAACAAAGCCCCTCGTCGTCGGAGGCCGCGCTTCCGAACCTGATCCAGAAGATGGAGGCTGCGGGCTGCGAGAAGTCGGTCGTCGGGCTGGTCGTGCCGACCGGCTATTCGTTCAACCTCGACGGTACCAACATCTACATGACGCTGGCCGCGCTGTTCATCGCACAGGCGACGAACACCGACCTGACGCTGGGCCAGGAACTGCTGCTGCTCGTCGTCGCGATGATCTCGTCCAAGGGCGCCGCTGGCGTCACCGGTGCGGGCTTCATCACGCTGGCGGCCACGCTGTCGATCGTGCCGACCGTGCCGATCGCGGGCATGGCGCTGATCCTCGGCGTCGACCGCTTCATGAGCGAGTGCCGCAGCCTGACCAACTTCATCGGCAACGCGGTCGCGACGATCGTCGTCGCCCGCTGGGAAGGTGCACTCGACCGCGACAAGCTGAACGCGGCGCTGTCGGGCCAGCTGCCCGAACTCGCGCCGGCGCCGATCACGACCGCCGCCGCTCCTGCCGCATGATCCCGACGGGGCCGGCGTTGGCCGGCCCCGCGACCAGTACCGGATAGCTTTTTTATGACCTCCATGATGATGCGCCGCGTGCGCCATGCGGCCGGCTTTGCCGTCGCGACCCTTCCCGCAATGGCGCTCGCCCAGGCCGCGCCGCAACAGGCTGCTCCCGAGAGTGCACCGCCCAAGGCGCGCGAACGGCTTGGTCCCGTGTCCAAGGACGCGGCCGGCACCAGCGCGGCCTCGCCGATCGCCGAGAGCTATCCCAATGCCGCGGTCGGCGACGGCGTCACCGCGGGCGGCTACAACCAGTCACGCTGGGCGGAGGACTGGTCGAAACTGCGCGACCCCGCCAAGCGCAAGGACATCATCGACCAGCTGAAATTCATCTCGATCGCGGGCGACGGCGACGTCTACCTGACGCTGTCGGGCGAGGCGCGGCTGCGCGTCAACCACACCACCAACCCCAATCTGCGCGACAGCGAGGCGCAGCGGCAGGACATCCTTCGCCTGTTCGGCGGCGCGGACCTGCATGTCGGCGAGCATCTGCGCTTCTACGGTGAAGTCGCGCACGGCACGCTCGAGGGTGAAAATCTCGGCAACGTGCTGCCGAACCTGCGCAACAAGCTCGCGGTGCAGCAGGCGTTCGTCGACCTGACGGGCACCGTCGCCGATGTCGATGTCGGGGTCCGCTATGGTCGCCAGACCTTTGCCGACGGCCCGAACCTGATGGTCGTGCCGCGCGACAACAACACGCTGTACTTCGGGTTCAACGGCTTTCGCGCCTGGGCGCGGACCGCGGGCGTGCGCGCCGACGTGTTCGACTTCAAGCCGACCGCCTATGGCACGCAGGGCACGCGCGACGACGATGCGGAAAGCGCACGGCGCTTCTCGGGCATCTCGACCGGCGTCGTCCTCCCCGACACGCTGCTCGGCGGGTCGAAGCTGTATCTCGACCCGTTCCTCTGGCGGCTGCGCAACCGCAATGCGGTCTGGGGCACCGACAATGCGCGCGAGGTCCGCAATTTCTACGGCCTGCATTTCTGGGGCGATGCCGGACCGGTCAATCTCGACTGGACCGTCAATTATCAGGGCGGCAGCTATGACAACCGCTCGATCAAGGCGTGGCTGATCCTGCTCGCGCAGACCTACAAGCTCGGCAAGGGGCGCAACGCGCCGCGCGTCGGCTTCCATGCGGATTATGCCAGCGGTGGTGGTGCCTATGGCAACGGCACGCTGCGCACCGCGCTCGCGCCGTTCGGCAACAACATCTATTACAGCTATCAGCTGTTCGCGACGCCGACCAACCTGATCGCGGTCGCGCCGAACGTCAGCTTCACCGTGCTCGACAAGCTGCGTCTGACTGCGGAATATCAGCTGTCGTGGCGCGATTCGCAGAACGACGCCGTGTACCGCGCCAATGGCAGCGCCTTTGCCGGCACGCAGAATGTGTCGGGCAGCAAGATCGCCGACACGATCCGCTTCCAGGCGGTCTATCCGATCTCGTCGCGGCTGTCCTTCACCGGCCGTTACGAGCATCTGATCGCGGGGTCGTCACTGACCCGCGCCGGGTACAAGAACTCGGACTTCCTCGCCGGCTGGCTCAGCTACCGCTTTTGATGACCTAGATCCTCCCCCTGGCGGGGGAGGATCGTGACGGCACGCGATACCGTCAGGATTAACCTGCGTCGCACCCACCCGTATTTTCCGTCCTTCCGACCATACCGGTCCTTCAATTTTGCGATCGACTGTGGCACATGGACTCCATCATCAGGAGTCACATGGTCATGGATCTGAGCTTCACACCCGACGAAGAGGCCTTCCGCGAGGAGGTGCGCGACTTCTTCCACGAAAAACTCCCCGCGCGTCTCTCGACGCTGGTCCGCGAGGGCCGCCGGCTGCGCAAGGCCGACATGGAGGAATGGCACGCGATCCTCACGACCGCGGCTGGCTTGCCAATCACTGGCCGCGCGAATGGGGTGGGCCGGGCTGGAGCGTCATCCAGCGCTTCATCTTCGACAATGAGTCCGCACTCGCGCACGCGCCGCGCGTCGTGCCGTTCGGCGTCAACATGCTGGGGCCGGTGCTGATCAAATACGGCTCGGAAGAGCAGAAGCGCCACTGGCTGCCGCGCATCCTCGACGGCTCCGACTGGTGGTGCCAGGGCTATTCGGAGCCCGGCGCCGGCTCCGATCTCGCCGGGCTCAAGACCACCGCGGTGCGCGAGACGCGGAATGGCCGCGAGGTCTATGTCGTCAACGGGCAGAAGACCTGGACGACGCTCGGCCAGCATGCCGACATGATCTTCTGCCTCGTGCGCACCGATGCGACCGCCAAGAAGCAGGAGGGGATCAGTTTCCTGCTGATCGACATGAAGACCCCCGGCATCGAGGTCCGCCCGATCACGCTGATCGACGGCGAGCAGGAGGTGAACGAGGTGTTCTTCACCGATGTCGAGGTGCCGGTCGAGAATCTCGTCGGTACCGAGAATGACGGCTGGACCTATGCCAAATATCTGCTGACCTATGAGCGGACCAACATTGCCGGCGTCGGCTTCTCGATCGCGTCGTTCGAGCAGCTGAAGACGGTTGCGCGGACGCAGACGAAGAATGGCCGGCCGCTCGCCGACGATCCGCTGTTCGCGGCGCGGATGGCGCGCGTCGAGATCGACCTCGCCAACATGCAGACCACCAATTTGCGCGTCGTCGCGGCGGTGGCGGGCGGCGGTGCGCCGGGCGCGGAAAGCTCGATGCTCAAGATCAAGGGGACCGAGATCCGCCAGGAGATCACCGCCCTGACGCGACGTGCCTATGGCGCCTATGCCGCACCCTATATCCCCGAGGCGCTCGAGGCGGGGTGGAATGGCGAGCCGGTCGGGCCCGACGATGCCGCGACCGCATCGCCGAGCTATTTCAACAACCGCAAGCTGTCGATCTTCGGCGGATCCAACGAGATCCAGAAGAACATCATCTCCAAAGCCATATTGGGTCTCTGAGCACATGAACTTCGAGCATAGCGATGACCGCCGGATGCTGGCCGACACGCTCGTCCGCGCACTCCGCGACGGCTATCCGATCGAGACGCGCAACGCTGGTGCCTATGGCGAGGCGGGGTATGACCCCGCCGTCTGGCAGCAGCTGACCGAGCTCGGCATTGTCTCCGCGCTGTTCGACGAGGCCGCGGGCGGGTTCGGCGGCAGCGGGTTCGACATCATGGTGGTGTTCGAGGCGCTCGGCCGCGCGCTGGTGGTCGAGCCGTTCCTCGGCGCGCTGATGGC
>NZ_JRVI01000191.1:0-3219 GCF_000783375.1 Sphingomonas sp. Ant20 | reverse complement strand
GTCGCGATCAGCGTCGGCTCGGTCGGCGGCGGGCTCGCCCGGCTGCTCGCGAAGGACGGCGCGGTGCTGACGCTCGCGGACGCGACGAGGGCCGCGCGCAGGCGCTGGCGGGTGAACTCGGCGCGACCGCAGTCCCCGCCGAGGCGATCCTGACGACCGACACCGACATCTTCAGCCCGAACGCGCTGGGCGCGATCCTGACCGAAATGTCGATCGCCGCGCTCAAGGCAAAGGTCGTCGCGGGCGGCGCGAACAACCAGCTCAGCGTCCGCGAGGACGGCGCGCGACTGCACGCACGCGGCATCCTCTATGCGCCGGATTACGTGATCAACGCGGGCGGCATCATCAATGTCGGGCTCGAATATCTCGGCCAGGGCGACGAAGCCGAAGTGAAGGCGCGGATCGCACGCATCCCCGAGCGGCTGATCCAGGTCTGGGACGAGAGCGACCGCAGCGGCGAACCGTCGTCCGACGTCGCCGATTCGATCGCAAAGCGCCTGATCGGCCGTTAAATCCTTCTCCCTCCGGGGAGAAGGTGGCGCAAAGCGCCGGATGAGGGGGCGTGGCGCGCGCGACCACATACCCCTCATCCGCCCGCCCTCTCCCACGTGGGGAGGGGGGCTTTAAGTCCGTGACGACTTGCCATAGTGGTAACACCCAGTGGCCACCCTGCACGCCCTTGCCAATCCCGCGCGCTTCCTGAAGATCGCCAGGCCGCTGACGCCTGCTTTGTTCTGGGCGGGCGTCGCGCTGATCGCGCTGGGCTGCTGGGCGGGACTGACGCAGACCCCGCCCGACTATCTGCAGGGCGAGACGGTGCGGATCCTCTACATCCATGTTCCCGCCGCCTGGCTCGGCATGGGCGGCTGGAGCGGGATCGCGATCTCCAGCATCATGCTGCTCGTCTGGCGTCATCCGCTGGCCGGCATCGCCGCACGCGCGATCGCGCTGCCTGGTGCGGTGTTCGCGGCTTTGTGCCTGATGACCGGCTCGATCTGGGGACGGCCGACCTGGGGGACGTGGTGGCAATGGGACGGGCGGCTGACCTCGATGCTGCTGCTGTTCTTCGTCTATCTCGGTTATATGGCGCTGGCGAAAGCCGATGCGGACCGCGGCGGCGACAGTCGCGTGCCTGCACTCTACGGCCTGGCCGGATCGGTGCTGCTGCCGATCATCCGCTATTCGGTGATCTGGTGGAACACGTTGCATCAGGGGCCGAGCATCGGGCTGACCAAGTCGACGATCGACGGCGCGATCCTCTGGCCGCTGCCGATCATGCTCGCGGGCTTCACCTTCGTCTTTGCGGGAATCGTGCTGATGCGGATGCGGACCCTGCTCGCCACCGCCAAGGCCGAGGCGCGGATGCGTCGGATGGCCAGAGCGTGAAGGTGCGCGCATGACCGCCTGGCCGTTCGTGATTGCCGCCTATGCCGTGACGCTGGGCGGCGGCGCCGTCGTCGCACTGCTCAGCTATCTGGCGATGCGGAAGGCGGAGCGATGAAGGCCAAGCATCAGCGGCTCACCCTCGCGCTGCTCGCGCTCGGCGCGGTCGTCGTCGCGGGGCTGCTCGCTCTGTCCGCGCTGAAGGACCAGGCGTCGTTCTTCTACGCGCCCTCCGACGTGAAGCGCGACGGGCTGCCGCTCGGCCGCGCGGTCCGGCTTGGCGGCATGGTCGCGGACGGATCGGTCAAGCGCGCCGCGGACGGGGTCACCGTCCACTTCACCGTCACCGACGGTGCCGCGACCACGCCCGTCGTCTTCGCCGGAATCGTCCCGAACCTGTTCCGCGAGAAATCGGGGGTCGTCGCCGAGGGGCAGTTCCAGCCCGACGGCCGCTTCGTCGCGTCCAACCTGCTCGCCAAGCACGACGAGAAATACATGCCCCCCGAAATGGCGGGCAAGATGCACGAGACCAAGACGCTCGCACCGGACCGCGGTTCATGATCGCCGAAGCCGGACTCGCGGCGCTCTGGCTCGCCGGCGCGCTGGCGGCGCTGCAACTCGCGATGGCGGTGATCGGGATCGCGCGCGGCCGCGACGACGTTGCCGCGGCGGTGCGGCCGGTGGCGATCGTCCAGAGCGTCCTCGCCGCGCTGGCGATGGCGCTGCTGATCAACCTGTTCCTCAACTCCGACATGTCGGTAAAGCTGGTCGTCGAGAACAGCCATTCGGCGAAACCCTGGCTCTACAAGTTCGCCGGCGCCTGGGGCAATCACGAGGGGTCGATGCTGCTCTGGGTGACGATCCTGGGGCTGGCGGGCGGCGCGGTCGCGATCTTCGAACGGTCGCTGCCCGAACGCACTTTGGTCGCGACACTCGGCGCGCAGGCGACGATCGCGCTCGGTTTCTACGCGTTCCTGCTCTTCTCCTCCAATCCGTTCGCGCGGCTGACCCCGGCGGCACCCGACGGGCTGGGGCTCAACCCGCTGCTCCAGGACCCCGGCTTGGCGTTCCACCCGCCGACGCTCTACACCGGCTATGTCGGGCTTTCGGTCGCCTTCTCGTTCGCAGTCGGTGCGCTGGTCACGCGTGACGTCGGACCGGGCTTCGCCAAAGCGATGCGCCCTTGGGTGCTGATCGCGTGGATCTTCCTGACGCTCGGCATCACTGCTGGCAGCTACTGGGCCTATTACGAGCTCGGCTGGGGCGGCTGGTGGTTCTGGGATCCGGTCGAGAATGCGTCGCTGATGCCGTGGCTCGCGGCGACCGCGCTGCTCCATTCGGTGACGGTGCTGGCGACGCGCGACGGGCTGCGTGCGTGGACGATCATGCTCGCGGTGGTCGCCTTCTCGATGTCGATGATCGGCACGTTCCTGGTGCGCTCGGGCATCCTGACCAGCGTCCACGCCTTTGCGGTCGATCCGGAGCGCGGCGCGTTCATCCTCGCGCTGCTCGCCATCTATATCGGCGGCGCGCTCGCTCTGTTCGCCGCGCGGATCGGGACCGTGCGCGCGGGCACGACCTTCGATCCGGTCAGCCGCGAGGGCGGGCTGGTCGCGAACAATCTGCTGCTGTCGGTGATCCTCGGCATCGTCCTGATCGGCACGCTCTACCCGATCGTCGCGGCGAGCTTCGGCGTGCAATTGTCGGTGGGGCCGCCCTTCTTCAACAAGGCGGCGGGGCCGATCGCGCTGGCGCTGGTCGCGGTGATGGCGGTCGGGCCGCTGCTGCGCTGGCGTCGTGACGAGGCGAGGGCGGTCGTCGGCCGCGTCGCGCTGC
>NZ_JRVI01000190.1:0-1252 GCF_000783375.1 Sphingomonas sp. Ant20 | reverse complement strand
GCCATGCACCATCCCCCCAAATGGATCGGACCGGTCCGCCGCCGGGGATCACCCCGACCGCGTCCGGCCCGACTCGCAATTCGTCATCGTTCCTGTTATGTGCCAGAACAGCGTGACGATGTCAAGGGTAGATAACCGATCTGGTTAGCGCGTCGGCACCGGCTCCGCACCCGAATAGTCATAGAAGCCGCGTTTGGTCTTGCGGCCGAACCACCCCGCCTCGACATATTTGACCAGCAGCGGCGCGGGCCGGAACTTGGGATCGCCGGTCCCTTCAAACAGCACCCGGGTGATCTCCAGGCACGTGTCGAGCCCGATGAAATCGGCCAGAGTCAGCGGCCCCATCGGGTGATTGAGCCCCAGCTGGCACGCCAGATCGATGTCGCGCACCCCCGCCACGCCTTCGCCGAGCGCAAAGCACGCCTCGTTGATCATCGGCATCAGCACGCGGTTGACGATGAACCCCGGCGCGTCGTTCGCGTGCACGACCTGCTTGCCGAGCTTTTCGGCGAACGCCTCGACCGCGGCGACCGTCGCCTCCGACGTGGCGAGCCCGCGGATCAGCTCGATCGGCCGCATGACGGGGACGGGATTGAAGAAATGCACCCCCATGAACCGCGCGGCGTCGGGCGCCGCCTGCGCCAGCCGCGTGATCGGGATCGACGAGGTGTTCGACGCCAGGATCGCGTCCGCTTTCAGCACCTTGCCGACCTCGGCAAAGATCGTCCGCTTGATCGCCTCGCGCTCGGTCGCGGCCTCGACGACGATGAAACAGTCGCCCATCTCGGCGACGCTCGCGACCGGCTCGATATTGGCCAACGTCGTCTCGCGGAAGTCGGCGGTGATCTTCTCCTTCTCGACCAGCCGCGCCATCGCCTTGCCGATCCCCGCCTTGCCCGCCTCGGCCTGGGGCAAGCCCATATCGGCCAGCAGCACGCGGTAGCCCGCCTGCGCGGCGACCTGCGCGATCCCCGCGCCCATCTGTCCCGCGCCGATTACGCCGATCGTCTGCATCGCACTCTCCATCTTGATTGCCGCCCTTACCATTGACGGTTGTTCGACTATGGCCTCGCCCCTATCGAAGCGGGACCGTCGCCGCCAGACCGGTCAGGAGGTCGCATGCGCTATCCAGTTCTCGTTTCGCTTCTGCCCGTTTCGGTTCTGGTGGCCGCGACGGCCTGCAGCCCCAGCGGCAACACCGGCGCGCCCAACGACGCCACCGTCCCGCTCGAAACCCCAGCCCGCCCCACCC
>NZ_JRVI01000019.1:0-4929 GCF_000783375.1 Sphingomonas sp. Ant20 | reverse complement strand
ACCAGTGCCGTGGCATCCCCCGCCGCCGGGTCGAGCGCGGGTGCGCCGGGCCAGGCGATGATCGCCTCGGACGCGCTGCCGGTCGCCGCGATCGTGACGAGCCCTTCGGATTCGAGCGCCTCGCCCTCATTCTCGCCCGGGCCATCGCCCCAGCGGATCGCAAGGTCCAGATTGGCCTCGGTAAAGTCGACCGTCTCGTCCGCGGTGATCAGGACGAAGCGCAAATCGGGATCGGCGGCCGCGATCTCGGCGAGCCGCGGCATCAGCCATTTCTCGGTCAGGTCGCGCGGCGCGGCGATCGTCAGCGACTTGGACGTCTGCCCCGCCTGCATCGCGCGGACCGCTTCCTCGAACTGGAGGAAGCCGTTGCGCAACGGCCCGAGTCCCGCCTCGGCCTCGGGCGTCAGCTCGAGCCCGCGCGTAGTACGCCGGAACAGCACGACGCCCAGCGTATCCTCGAGCGCGCGGATCTGCTGCCCGACCGCGGCGGGGGTGACCGCGAGCTCGTCGGCGGCACGCGTGAACGACAGGTGGCGCGCCGCCGCATCGAGCACGCGCAGCCCGTTAAGCGGAAGGTGCGTACGCTTCACAAAATCACCGCCGGCGCACTGAGCGAGAAATGCGGTATCGCCACCTCGAACACCGCACCGGTATCGTCCACCATCCGATAGGATCCGCGCATCGCCCCCGTCGGCGTCGCAAGCGGACAGCCCGAGACATAGTCGAAGCTCGCACCCTGCTCGATCAGCGGCTGTTCGCCGACGACACCCTCGCCCTCGACGGTGTGGCGTGCGCCATGCCCGTCAGTGATGATCCAGTGTCGCGTCAGCAGCTGGACCACGCCGGGCCCGTCATTTTCCAGCCGGATATGATAGGCCCAGAACCAGCGCCCGCGCTGCGGTTCGGACTGTTCGGGCAGATAGCTGACCGAGACGCGCACCGTCACCCCGCGCGTCGTCGCCGCACTGGGGAACAGCGCCTTCACAGCCCGACCTTGCCCAGTGCCCGGTCGAGATCATCGATCACGTCGCGCACGTCCTCGAGCCCGACATTGAGCCGCAACAGCCCCTCGGTCACGCCCATCTCCGCCTGCTTGTCGGGCGAGACGCTGGCGTGCGTGGTCGAGGCCGGATGCGTCATCAGCGACCGCGAGTCGCCGATATTGTTCGAGATATCGACCAGCTCCAGCGCGTCGAGCAGGCCATGCGCCTGTTCGCGCCCTTCGACCTCGAACGCGAAGATCGGGCCGCACGCGTCCATCTGACGCATCGCGAGCTCGTGCTGCGGATGGCTGGCGAGGCCCGGATGCAGGATGCGCGGCACGCGCGCTTCCAGAAACGCGCCGACCTTCTGCGCATTTTCCGACTGGCGGCGGATACGCAGGTCGAGCGTCTCGAGCCCCTTGAGCACCACCCACGCGTGAACGGCGACAGCGTCGGCCCGGTGTTGCGCGT
Organism: Sphingomonas sp. Ant20; assembly: GCF_000783375.1. NCBI lineage: Bacteria > Pseudomonadati > Pseudomonadota > Alphaproteobacteria > Sphingomonadales > Sphingomonadaceae > Sphingomonas > Sphingomonas sp. Ant20. The sequence continues at coordinate 3,475 of NZ_JRVI01000019.1, read as the reverse complement.
GAAGGGCAGCAGCGTGTTGGTGATGAAATCCTCGGTCCCGCACACCGCGCCGGCGAGCACGCGGCCCTGCCCGTCCATCATCTTGGTCGCGCTGTACGCGATGACGTCCGCACCGAACTCCATCGGCCGCTGCAACGCCGGCGTCGCGAACGCATTGTCGACGACCGTCGTGATCCCGCGCTCGCGCGCGATGCCGCACACCGCCTTCAGGTCGACGATGTCCATCGTCGGATTGGCGGGCGTCTCGAAGAAGAAGACCTTGGTCTCGGGCCGCACCGCGTCGAGAAACGCCTGCGGGTCGCGCGCGTCGACGATCGTCGTCGCGATCCCGAACTTGGGCAGCAGCGTATCGGTCAGCCAGCGGCACGATCCGAACGCCGCGCGGCCGCCGACCAGGTGATCGCCGCTCTGCAACTGGCACAAAAGCGCCGCGGTCATCGCGGCCATGCCCGTCGCCATCGACCGGCACGCCTCGGCCCCCTCGAGCAGCGCGATCCGCTCCTCGAGCATCTGCACCGTCGGATTCTGCAGCCGGGAATAGGTCATCCCGTCCTGCTCGCCGGCAAAGCGCGCCGCCGCGTCACCGGCCTTGTCGTAGCAATAGCCCGAGGTAAGGAAGAGGGCCTCCGACGTTTCGCCATATTCGCTGCGGGCGGTGCCGCCGCGGATGGCCTGCGTCTGCGGACGCCAGTTCTGGGTGATCGAACGATCTTGGCCGGTCTTGCGCTTCATGGCGACGCTTTGCCGGGGGCGGGCGGTGATGACAACCCCTGCGGAGGGTCGCGTGCGCTAGTAGCGCCCCCAGGTAAACCTGGATGACAGCGCATAATTCCACACCGCGCCGACCAGCACGCCGATCATCGCCGACACCGCCCAGGCGTCGTTGCGCACGTCGTGCATGAACGCCGCGATCCCGACATTGGCGATCGCCCCGACCGAACAGATGAGCGCGAACGATACCCAGCCATCGGCGAGCTGCCGCCACCCCTTCAGCCGCCGGTCGCGATAGGTCAGCGCGTTGTTCAGGAAGAAGTTCATTGTCATCGCGGCCAGCGTTGCGCCGATCTGCCCGATCAGGCATGACGTCCCGATCCCTAGGAACAGCGCGCTGAGCACCGTCATATGCACGCCGATGCCGAGCACGCCGATCGCCGAGAACATCGCGAACCGCACCGGCACGAACCGCCCGAACATCCGGTCGTACAGCGCGATCAGATATTCCAGCGCGACGACGTGATCGAGCTTGCTCTCACCCTCGGTCCGGCAGCGGAAGGTATAGGGCAGCTCGGCGAACCGCAGCGGCTCGGGCGCGGCGGTCAGCAGGTCGAGCAGGATCTTGAACCCGATCGCCGACAGTCTGGGCGCAAGCGCACGTGCGACGTCGGTACGGATCGCGAAAAAGCCGCTCATCGGATCGCTCAGATCCGCCTTGAGCACGCGCCGCGACAGCCGCGTGGCGAGCGCGGACTTGGCGACGCGGTCGCGATCCCAGTCGCCGGTCCCGCCGCCACTGACGAAGCGCGATCCGATCACGACGTCGTGATCGCCCGCCTGAAGGAGGTCGAGCATCTTTGGCAACAGCGTCTCGTCATGCTGCAGATCGCCGTCGATCACCGCGACGACGGGCGCGGCGGTCGCGCACAGCCCCTCGATACAGGCCGAGGACAGCCCGCGCCGGCCGATCCGCTGGATCACGCGAACGCGCGTGTCGCTCCGCCCGAGCACGCGCGCAGCCTCGGCGGTGCCGTCCGGGCTGTCGTCGTCGACGAAGATCGCCTCCCAGCGCCGCCCCGCCAGCGCCTGGTCGAGCTTGGCGATCAGCGCGGCGACGTTCGCCTTCTCGTTGAACGTCGGGATGCGACCGCGATCTCGAGCGTGTCCGGCCCCGCGCCCCGCACCGCGTCCAGCTCGACCGGGCTCACCCGAGCGATGCAATCACCGCGTCGCCCATCGCGCGCGTCGTCAGCGTGCCGCCGAGGTCAGGGGTCCGCGCGCCGCCCAGGATCGCCGCAGCCACCGCCGCCTCGATCCGGTCGGCCGCCTCGGCCTTGTCGAGCGAATGCCGCAACATCATCGCTGCGGACAGGATCGCGGCACAGGGGTTCGCCTTGCCCTGCCCGGCAATGTCGGGCGCGCTGCCATGGATCGGTTCGTACAGACCATGGCCCCGACCATCGAGCGCGGCGGACGGCAGCATGCCGATCGACCCTGCGCACATCGACGCCTGATCGGACAGGATGTCGCCGAACAGATTGCCGGTGACGACGACGTCGAACTGGCCGGGGTCGCGCACGAGCTGCATCGCCGCGTTGTCGACATACATGTGGCTGAGCGCGACGTCGGGATAGTCCGCTGACACCTCGATCACGACGTCGCGCCACAATTGCGACGTCTCCAAGACATTGGCCTTGTCGACCGACAGCAGCTTGCTCTTGCGGGTGCGGGCGGTCTCAAATCCGACGCGCGCGATCCGGGCGATCTCCGCCTCGTCATAGCGCATCTCGTCATGGCCTTCGCGCAGGCCCTCGGCGGTCGTCCGGATGCCCTTGGCGCCGAAATACACGTCGCCGGTCAGCTCGCGGACGATCACCATGTCGATCGTCCGCGCGATCTCCGGGCGCAGCGACGACGCATCCTCCAGCCCCGCGAACAGCTTGGCCGGACGCAAATTGGCGAACAGCCCCAGTTCCTTGCGCAGGCCCAGGATCGCCTGTTCTGGTCGCAGATGCCGCTCGAGCCGATCGCAATCGGGGTCGCCGACCGCACCGAACAGCACGGCGTCCGCGCGCCGCGCGAGCGCCAGCGTCTCGGGCGGCAGCGGATGCCCCGCCGCCTTGTACGCCGCACCACCGACCAGCGCCTCGTCGAAGCTCAGATCGAGGTCGAGCCGGTCGAGCACGCGACGTGCCTCGCAGTCACTTCGGGTCCGATGCCGTCGCCGGCCAGTATCGCGATCAAGGGCATGTGCGTTCCTCCGCCGCCGCCCTTGCCGGGCAAGCCGCGCTCACGCAACCGCCCTTTTGAGCCGATCGACGAGGCGAGCCCGCGCGGCGAGCGGTTCGGCGCGGCGTTCGACCAGGACATCGCGCGTCAAAAAATGCTCGGTCAGGCGCAGCCCGTCGAAGATGTCCGGCCACCCCGCCTCGCCACCAGCGGTGAGAAACGCGGGCAGCGGCAACAGCTTGGCTTCATAGCCCTGCGCCGCACCGCGCGACACCGCCGCCCCGCTCCGCGGGCTGACGAATGCGAGGTCGTCGACCGCACCACTCGCGACGCACTGGTCGAGATCGAGACCGAATCCCAGTTCCGCGAGCAGCAGCAGTTCGTACCGCACCAGCGCCGCGGCCCAGCCGCGCGCCGACGGCGCCGCCTCGATCGCGCCGAGGACGCCGTCAAGCGCGTCGTGGATATGCGGATAGGGCTGCGCTTCCGGCAACGCGACCGCGGCGAGCGCCGTCGCCCATTCGAGCGCCCC
>NZ_JRVI01000189.1:0-1425 GCF_000783375.1 Sphingomonas sp. Ant20 | reverse complement strand
GTCGATCATCGCCGGCACGGGCAGCCCCGGATCGGCGCCGTCGCTGCCGAGCCAGGGTCGCAACAGCCGCGTCAGCTCGGCGCGATCGACCGCGGCGACGCGGGTCACTTCCGGCAGCGTCCGCAGCGTCGCGAGGACGCGGGCGGCACTGGCATCACGCCGAACCGGGTCGCCGTCGATGATCTGGACCGTCAATCGCCCCGCCAGCTGACGATCGAGCGCGCGGGCGGCACCCGCAGTCCCCAGCCCGAGTGCGGCGGCGAGCATGGTGAGGAACAGCATGATCGCCATGACCCAGGTCATGGCACGGACGCCGCCAGCCTCGTCGAGCACGCGACGTTCGGATGCGCGGCTCATGGCTCGGCCCGGGGCGATGGGGGGTACTGCAACGACCCGGTCGGATCGAGCAACCGGCCGTGATCCAGCCGCATCATCTGCGCGGTCGGAATCCGGTTGAGAAGGTGCAGATCATGCGTCGCGACCACCACCGTCGTGCCGAGCTTGTTGAGCGATTCGAACAGATGGAGCAGCCGCTCGGCCATGTCGGGATCGACATTGCCGGTCGGCTCGTCCGCGACCAGCATCTCGGGCCGGGCGATCACCGCGCGCGCGATCGCGACGCGTTGCTGCTCACCACCCGACAGCGTCGCCGGTCGCGCCTCGGCGCGTTCGGTCAGGCCGACCCAGGCGAGCATCTCCTCGACCGGTTGGCGCAGGTCCGCCTCGGGCATCCCCGCGACGCGCAACGGCAGAGCGATATTGTCCCAGGTCGACAGATGCGGGACGAGCCGAAAATCCTGGAACACCACGCCGATGCGGCGGCGAAACCCCGGCATCCGGTACCGCGGGAGCAGCACCGCATCCTCGCCGAACAGCCGGATCACCCCGCGGCTCGGCCGCTGCGCGAGATAGAGCAGTCGGAGCAACGACGTCTTGCCCGCGCCGCTCGCGCCGGTCAGAAAGTAGAAGGCGCCGCTGCGCAGCGTGAACGAGATGTCGGACAGCGTTTCCGCGCCGGTGTCGTAGCGCAAGCCAACATTTTCGAACTGCACGATATTCGCCATGAAATTGGTCGCGCCCGCCCGAGTTCGCCTGTGCCGTGAGGCTCGCTTTCGCATGAAAGCGCGCGCGGCTTCAAGCTGGCGGCCATCTGCAGCGCGGCAGACAGCATCCGGGCGCATGATGCTTGCCACGAGCGGGGGCCACGTGCTTAGTTTGACCGCGAACGGCCCCGTCCCGCGGCCCGCAGTGAATCGTGCCCGATGATCCTCCAATGCCCCGAGTGCAGCACACGCTATCTGGTCCCCGACAGCGCGATCGGCACCGAAGGTAGGACCGTGCGCTGTGCCAATTGCCGCCACAGCTGGTTCCAGGCCGCGACGGACGTCACGCGCCCGACGCGCCAGCCGCCGCGGAGGCAATGCC
>NZ_JRVI01000188.1:0-5740 GCF_000783375.1 Sphingomonas sp. Ant20 | reverse complement strand
CCGGGACGCGTGCCGCGGTCCCGAGCGCCTCGACCAGCGCCTCCGATTGCCAGAGCGCCTGCATCTCGGCGAAGACCGCGCGGTGCCGCGGTGACGCTGCCATCCACGCATCGAAGTCCGGCCCCGCCGCGGCATCGAACGCCGGCTGGTTGAGCCGGTCGATCCACGCGGCGGCATCATCGGCGATCTGGCTCTCGCGGCTCATCGCCCGCGTCCGCATGCGATCGCCTCTCCCGGCATCGCCTTGTGAAGGTCTGCCAGGCCGCGGGTGATGTGTTTCTCGACTGCCTTCGGGCTCAACCCCAGATCCCTCGCTATCGCCGCGCAGCTTTGCCCCTGCAAACGGCGGCGGACAAGCACGTCGCGGCGCAGCGGCGGCATGGCGTCGAGTGCGTCCCGGAGGATCGCGACCGCCTCGCGGCCGACCAGCACCCGATCGGGCAGGGGCGCCTGGCTGACGGGCTCCTCCGCGCGTTCGGCGACATAGCGGCGGTCCCTGCGATGATGGTCGACCAGCAGGTTCGCGGCGATCCGAAAGCCCAGCGCATAGATGCTGACCAGCTTCTGCACGCGCCCCTGGTGCACCAGCCGCGACAGCGTCTCCTGCACGACGTCCTCGACGACATCGACACGGCTGGTGCGCGCGCGGACATAGCGGCTCAGCGTCGCCGCGATCGCGCGCCAGTCCTCGACCGCGGGCTCGCCCACGCGGGTGTCGATCTGGGGAAGCGTCGCTGGCATGGCTCGTCCGGGTTGTTGATCCCGGCGACCTAGGCCGCGTTTGTGACAATTTCGGAGAGGGTGCGACAAGGAGTTCGCGCTGACGCCGCCCGATCCCCCAAATTGCGCAGCACCACCGTCAGTATAAACACCGACCTGCAGGAGACTTCGCTGTCATATAACTGAAACCAAATACTTTGTCGGGTTTCCGGGCGCCTGCCCGTCTTGCCCTCGAACCATCTCGGGGGGAAATCATGTTTCATAGAATTCGTCTGGCGCGGCGTCTGCTTGCGTCCGTCGCACTGTCCGGCTTTGTCTGCGCGCCTGCGATCGCGCAGACCGCACCACCGGCACCACGCCAGTTCAGCTTCGACGTTCCCGCACAGGGTCTCGCCGACGCGCTCCTCGCCTTCTCGCGGCTGACCGGGCTGCAGCTCGCGACGTCGCCGTCGCTGCTGCAGGGCGCACGCAGCCAGCGCCTGCGCGGCCGGATGACCGCGGAACAGGCGCTCGCGCGGATCACCGCGGGCAGCGCGGTCGACGGCAGGATCGTCGGCGGCACGGTCACCGTCGCGCGGCACATGGGGCCTGTGACGACGGCATATGCGCCTGCCGCGTCCCCCGGCGGGACCGAAGCCCAGGGAATCGCGCAGGCCACGCAGCCTGACCCCCTCGCCGATGACGGTGCCGACATCGTCGTCCGGGGCTACCGCCAGAGCGTCGCCAAGGCGCAGCAGATCAAGAAGGCCGCAACCGGGTCGCAGGAGGTGATCCTGGCGCAGGACATCGCCGCGTTTCCCGACCAGAACCTCGCCGAGGCGCTTCAGCGCATCCCCGGCGTCGCAATCACCCGCGACAGCGGTGAGGGTCGCCAGATCTCGCTACGCGGCCTCGGCGCGGATTTCACCCGCACGCAGCTGAACGGCATGGAGGTGCTCACCAATACCTCGTCGGGGCTGGACAGCCGTTCGTCGGTCAGCCGGTCGCGCGCGTTCGACTACAGCATCTTCGCGTCCGAGCTGTTCAACAAGGTCGTCGTCGAGAAATCCTATGCGGCGCAGCAGGACGAGGGCGGCATCGGCGGCACCGTCGGGCTGCACACCGCCAAGCCGTTCGACTATGACAGCCTCACCGTCGTCGCCTCCGCCCGCGGCCAGGCGAACCAATACACCAAGACGGTAACACCGCGCCTCGTCGGGCTGATATCCGATCGCTGGGGGGATTTCGGTGTCCTCGCCTCGGTCGCGTACAGCACGGCCGAGACCGTCGAGTTCGGCTATCGCAACTGGAACTGGTCGCAGATCAATTTCGGCGCGGCCAATGTCGGGCCCGCCGTCTCCGCGGCGGACCGCGCGCTCCTGGTGGGCGCGACGGGTGCCGCACGCGTCTGGAACAGCCGTGCGCAGACTTACGCCACGTTCTTCAACAAGCGCGAACGCCTCGGCGTCACCACCGCACTGCAATATCATCCCGACGACCGCACCGACGTCTCGCTCGACCTGCTCTATGGCCGGCTGAACAACGACCGGCGCTCGGGCGTGATCGGCGCCGCGGGGACCAACGGCGTCGCCGCGAACAACGTGACCGGCACGCAGCTGCTGACCGGCGTCACCTTCGACGATTTCAACGACATCGTCGGCGCGTCGTTCGACCGTGTCGACATGCGCACCGAATCCAAGGTGACGCATGACCAGACGACCTTCTGGCAGGCCGCGCTCAACGCGCATACCGATCTCGCCAGCAACCTGACGCTCAACGTCCTGGGCGGCTGGTCGCGATCGACCTTCGCATCGCGCTATGCCCAGGTCTATCTCGAGGCGGTCGGCAAGAGCTATTCCTTTTCGGGGCTGAACACCGCCTCGCCGCGGACCGACTATGGCTTCGACACCACCGACGCGTCGCAATGGGATTTGCAGGGCCTCGAGACCCGCGCCGACCGGATCGAGAGCGAATTCTACAACAGCAAGGCAGAGCTTGCCTGGACGGTCGCCACGGGGTCGACGATCAAGGCGGGCGCGGGGTTCAAGCGCTTCACCAATGGCGGCTGGCAGCGCAAGGTCGCGCCCAGCTACGAGAACAAGCCGGGCGTGCCCGACGTCCCGACCAGCGTCCTGACCGACAGCACGCTCGCCCCCTATGTGATCGGCGATGTCGCCGGCACCTATGCGCTGCTCGGCCAGAGTATGACCGTCGACGCGAACAGCACCGTCGCCGGCACCGCCTATGACCTGACCGAACGGACCTATGGCGCCTATCTGCAATATGACCTCGCCACCCGGCTCGGCGCGATCGGCCTGCGCGCCAATGTCGGCGTGCGCTATTACCATACCGATCTGGGATCCGCCGGAACCGCGCTGGTCGGCAGCGCGCTCGTCCCGGTCAACGTGACCAACCGCTATGACGGTTTCCTGCCCGCGGCGAACCTCGCCTTCGACCTCAGCCGGTCGGTCGTCTTCCGGCTGAGCGGCAATCGCAATCTGAGCCGCCCTGCGCTCAGCGACATGCGCGCGGCCGGGACGCTCAACCTCGCCTCGTTCGGCGGCACGATTGCGGCCGGCAACCCCAATCTGAAGCCGTTCATCGCCGATTCGATCGAGACGTCGCTCGAATATTATGACGGCACGCGCGGATCGCTCGCGATCGGCGCCTTCTACAAGCACATGGACTCGTACATCACGTCGGAGACGCGGCTCGTGTCCTACGCCTCGACCGGCTATCCGGCGGCGCTGCTGCCCGTCGGCGTCGACCCTGCGGTGCTGGTGAACTATACGCGCCCGATCAACGGCCCCGGCGCGTCGATCAAGGGGATCGAGGTCGCCGCGAAGCGCGACTTCGACTTCCTGCCCGCACCGTTCGACAAGCTCGGCATACTCGGCAACGTCACGGTCGCCAGCGGATCGACCGACGTCTTCTATGCGGGCGTGCCGGTCCGCCTGCCGCTGCCGACGCTGTCCAAATTCTCGTCGAACGCGACGCTCTATTACGACACCGATCGCTGGGGCGCGCGCGGCTCGATCGCGACACGCTCGCGCTATCGCTGGGGCGATGGCGGCAACGGCAATATCGGCGAGTATATCAAGGGCACCACGAACCTCGACGCCTCGGCCTATGTCAATCTGACGCCGCGGTTCAAGCTGACGCTCGACGTGATCAACATCACCGACGAGCCGATCGTCCAATATGCCGACGGTACCGCCAAGCGGGTGATGACCAATACCGTCAGCGGCCGGACCGTCGCGTTCGGCGGGACGATGCGCTTCTGAACGAGCACAGGGGCAGGTCGGTCACCGGCCTGCCCCTTCACCGTCTGGATCCGTCCACGGCCCCGAGGGCCTGTACTCGACCGATACCAGGAATAGCGTGCGCCCCGTGCAGCAACAGCCGCCTTGATGCCGAGCGGGCGCATCCGGGCCCATCTTACAGACACGCTAGGTTACGCGTCCTCGTCATGGGGTCAGGCGCGCAGTAAAAGAGGGCTAGAAACGACGACAGCCCCGAGCTTTCGCTTCGGGGCTGTCGTAGGATTTGGTTGCGGGGACAGGATTTGAACCTGTGACCTTCAGGTTATGAGCCTGACGAGCTACCGGGCTGCTCCACCCCGCGACGGTCCGGTTAGGGACGTAGAGATAGATGAGATTGTGAATGGGTTTAGATATCGTGTGATGCATGTCGCACGGGCTTCAATGCCTGGCGACGACCTACTCTTCCATCGCTTGAGCGATAGTACCATTGGCGCAGGCGGGTTTCACGGCCGAGTTCGGAATGGGATCGGGTGGGACACCGACGCTATAGCCACCAGGCAATGGAGCCGGTGCGACATGCGTCACTGTGATATCTGGGTCCCTCGAGCCTCGCCTTGCGGCGAGTGTTGAGGGTTTTAAAATCGATACCGTGCAAGGTTTGTAGTGTGTTCGACCAATCCCTCGACGGCGAGGGGATTGGCAATCTGGCGTCGTCTTAATCATCCGCACTATCGTCTGACGTGCTGGGCGAACCCAGTGTTGTCATTGATGGTGTGAGACTCTCAAGCGCGAATAGAGCAATTAGTATCGGTTAGCTCCATGCGTTACCGCACTTCTACATCCGATCTATCACGTCGTGGTCTCCGACGGCTCTATGAAATCTTATCTCGAGGGAGGCTTCCCGCTTAGATGCTTTCAGCGGTTATCCCGTCCATACATAGCTACCCAGCTGCGCTCTTGGCAGAACGACTGGTACACCAGAGGTATGTTCAACCCGGTCCTCTCGTACTAGGGTCAACTCCTCTCAAATTTTCGACGCCCACGGCAGATAGGGACCAAACTGTCTCGCGACGTTCTGAACCCAGCTCACGTACCACTTTAATTGGCGAACAGCCAAACCCTTGGGACCTGCTCCAGCCCCAGGATGTGATGAGCCGACATCGAGGTGCCAAACAACCCCGTCGATATGAGCTCTTGGGGGTTATCAGCCTGTTATCCCCGGCGTACCTTTTATCCGTTGAGCGATGGCCCTTCCACGAGGGACCACCGGATCACTATGACCGACTTTCGTCTCTGCTCGACTTGTCAGTCTCGCAGTCAGGCGGGCTTATGCCATTGCACTCTAACAGACGGTTTCCGACCGTCCTGAGCCCACCATTGCGCGCCTCCGTTACTCTTTAGGAGGCGACCGCCCCAGTCAAACTACCCGCCACAGAGGGTCCCTGTTCCGGCTTACGGAACGAGGTTAGACATCAGAAACAAACAGGGTGGTATTTCACCTATGGCTCCACATCAGCTGGCGCCGATGCTTCAAAGCCTCCCACCTATGCTACACAGTTTCTTCCTAATTGTCCCACTCTCGAAGCTGCAGTAAAGGTGCACGGGGATCGTTTCCGTCGTAACCTCCGGGTACATCCCGCATCTTCACGGAGAATTCAATTTCGCTGAGCATGTCCTGGAGACAGTGGGGGAAGTCGTTAGCGCCATTCGTGCAGGTCGGAACTTACCCGACAAGGCAATTTCGCTAACCTTAGGACCGTTATAGTTACGGCCTGCCG
>NZ_JRVI01000187.1:0-6957 GCF_000783375.1 Sphingomonas sp. Ant20 | reverse complement strand
AGCCAAGCCGCCCACGGCGGCACCTGCGGCCCCCGTCCAGCCGCAGACCGTGGCGATGCCCGGCGAGGCACCGAGCTGCCGGGGCTGCCCGGGATCGACACGACCGCGTGGCTCTACAAGGGCAGCGATCTCACCCGCGATCCCGAGTGGAAGTTCGGCACGCTGCCCAACGGGCTGCGCTTTGCCGTGCGCAAGAACGGCGTTCCGCCGGGTCAGGTGTCGGTCCGCGTCCGCGTCGATGCCGGGTCGCTGAACGAGAGCGATGCCGAGCGCGGCTATGCGCATTTCATCGAGCATCTGTCGTTCCGCGGGTCGAAATACGTCCCCGACGGCGAGGCCAAGCGCGTCTGGCAGCGGTTCGGCGCGACGTTCGGATCGGACACCAATGCGCAGACTACGCCCGTCTCGACGACCTACAAGCTCGACCTGCCCTCGGCGAGCGAGGCGGGGCTCGACGACAGCCTGAAGATCCTGTCGGGGATGATGGAGCAGCCGGTGCTGACCGATGCGACGGTCACTGCCGAGCGCCCGGTGGTGCTCGCCGAACAGCGCGAGCAGCCCGGACCCCAGGTGCGGATCGGCGATGCGATCCGGTCGACCTTCTTCGCGGGCCAGCCGCTCGCGGACCGGTCGCCGATCGGCAGCATCAAGACGCTCGAGGCGGCGACCGGCGCGAGCATCAAGGCGTTCCACGATCGCTGGTACCGGCCCGAGAACACCGTTGTCATCATTTCGGGCGACATGGATCCGGCGCTGTTCGGACGGCTGATCGTCAAGAACTTCGCGGACTGGAAACCGGTCGGCGCGTTCACCGCGGCGCCCGATTTCGGCAAGCCCGATCCCGCCGCCCCCGCCGCACAGGCGATCGCCGAGCCGTCGCTGCCCGCGGTCGTCACGCTCGGCGTGGTCCGGCCCTGGGTGTACAAGGACGACACCGCGATCATGAACCAGACGCGGCTGGTCGACGTGCTGGCGACGCGGCTGATCAGCCGGCGGCTCGAGACGCGCGCGCGCGCCGGTGGCAGCTATCTCCAGGCGGGGGTGTCGATCGACGACGTGTCGCGGTCGGCGAACCTGACCAGCGTCAACATCGTGCCGATCGGGACGGACTGGGAAGCGGCGCTGAAGGACGTGCGCGCGGTGATCGCCGACGCGCAGACCAACGCGCCGAGCCAGGCCGAGGTCGACCGCGAATATGCCGATTTCGACACGATCATGCGCACCCAGGTCGAGACCGCGCGGGTCGAGGCGGGCGCGCGCCAGGCCGACGACATGGTCGGTGCGCTCGACATCCGCGAAACCGTCGCGGGGCCGGAGACGTCGTACAAGATCCTGCAGGACGCCAAGGCGAAGGGCATGTTCACCCCCGCCACGCTGCTCGCGGCGTCGAAGCGGATCTTCGAGGGGACCGCGACGCGCGCGCTGGTCAACACGATCACGCCTGACCCCGCCGCTGTGGCCAAGCTCGAGACCGCGCTGAAGGCGGACGTCTCGGGTCTCGCGGGGCTGCGTCGCCAGCAGAATGCGGTGACGTTCGCCGCGCTGCCGCCGCTCGGCAAGCCCGGCGTCGTGGCATCGCGCGAAAAGATCGCCGCGTTCGACATGGAGCAGGTGACCTATGCCAATGGCACCCGCCTGCTGCTGTTCCCCAATACGGGCGAGACCGGCCGCGTCTATGTCCGCGTCCGGTTCGGTCGCGGTTACAGCGCGATCCCGGCTAACAAGCCGAGTCCGGCCTGGGCGGGCGACCTCGCGCTGGTCGCGGGCGGGATCGGCAAGCTCGACCAGGGCGATCTCGACCAGCTGACCGCCGGGCGTCGCATCGGCCTCGACTTCGGGATCGACGACGACGCGTTCACGCTGGGTGCGCTGACCTCGCCTGCGGATTATGCCGACCAGCTGACGCTGATGGCCGCCAAGCTCGCCTTCCCGGCATGGGACGCAGCGCCGGTCGCGCGCGCGCGGGTCGCGGCGCTGGCGGCGTTTGCGGGCTATGAATCGTCGCCCGACGGCGTGCTGTCGCGCGATCTGGAGAAGCTGTTGCGCGCGGGCGATCCGCGCTGGGGCACGCCGTCGCGCGAGTCGGTCGAGGCGCTCAACGCCAAGGACTTCCGCAAGTTCTGGGAGCCGCTGCTCAAGACCGGGCCGATCGAGGTGTCGGTGTTCGGCGACGTGAAGAGCGAGGAGGCGATCGCCGCGGTCGCCAAGAGCTTCGGCGCGATCGCCGCGCGCTCCGCGTCGACCGCGGTGGCGGCGCCGGTGCGCTTCCCCGCGCATGTCGCGACCCCGGTGATGCGCACGCATACCGGCCCGCAGAACCAGGCGGCGGCGGTCATCGCCTGGCCGACCGGGGGGCGGGATCGAGGCGATCACCGAGAGCCGTCGCCTCGACGTGCTCGCACAGGTGTTCGCCGACCGGCTGTTCGAGCGGCTCCGCCAGGCGGCGGGCGCGAGCTACAGCCCGAACGTGCAGAGCCAGTGGCCGACCGGGATGAACAGCGGCGGTCGCCTCGTCGCGATCGGCCAGGTCGCGCCTGAGAAGGTCGCGTTCTTCTTCGAGACCGCGCGCAAGATCGCCGCCGAGCTGGTCTCGACGCCGATCGCGGAGGACGAGCTGCAGCGGATCAAGCGGCCGATGGGGCAGTACATCATGCGCGCCTCGACCGGGAACCAGTTCTGGATGCAGCAGCTCGGCGGGGCGACCTATGATCCGCGGCGGATCGACGCGACCAAGCGGATCGCCGAGGATCTGGTGTCGACGACGCCGGCCGACCTGCAGGCGGTCGCGGCGAAATATCTGCGCCCCGACCGCGACTGGACGATGGCGGTGGTGCCCGCCGCGGTGCCCAAGCCGGCGGCGAAATAGGCGGACCTGGAGGACGCGTGCCGGTCGGTGCGCGCCCTTCGCCGAAGAAAATATCCTCGCGCAATGTCGGGCGGCGGGGATCGATCCGCACCACCGGATCGATCGTCATGCTGCGGGCGTTTGAACCTGATTCATACCCGGGAGTGTATTGATGAAGAAGACGTGGTTAGCGCTGGCGGTTGCCGGCGGGTTGGGCGTGTCCGCCTGTTCGGGCGCGCCGTCGACCGATGCGGTCGATAACAATGCGATGAGCACTGCGGGCGTATCGCTGCGCAATCTGGGCGAAACCGAAGTCGCAGCGCCGGCGCCGCCCGCGCTGACGGTCAAGGGCGACCTGATCCCGACCCCGTCGGATACCGCCTCGCGCTATTTCCTGCTGCGCGAGCGCCGGGCGATCGGCGGCACGGTGATCGCGATCATCCGCCAGGAACATGCCGGCCGCGTCGCCTATGCCCGCACCGAAGTCGATTGCGAGCGTCGCCTGTTCCATGTCCTGGGCGTCGCGCCGCGCCGTTCGCTGGTCGAGACGAGCATCGCCTATGACGGTCCGTTGCGCCCGATCGCCGGGCTGCCGCTGCGCGAGGAGCTGGCGACCTATGTCTGCAAGCGCAGCAACCTTCCCCTGGGCGCAGCCTGAGGGGGCGGGGGGTCCAATGTGGCCCCCCATTCGTCAGCCCTTGAGGTAGAGCGCGTCGAGCCGGCCGCCATAGGCCTGGCGGATGACGTGGCGGCGGATCTTGAGGCTCGGCGTCAGCTGTTCGTTCTCGATCGTGAACGGCCCGTCCGCCAGCACGAAGCGGCGGACGCGTTCGGTGACGGTCAGATCCTTGTTCACGCGTTCGATCGCGTGGCCCAGCGCGGTCCGGAACTCGCTGTTCTCGGCCAGCCTGCTGAAATTGCACGCATCGCCGTTCGACGCGCACCATTGCTGCGTCCATTCGGGATCGGGCACGATCAGCGCGACCATATAGGGGCGCTTGTCGCCGGCGATCATCGCCTGGACGATCTCGGGCTGGAGCGTCAGCATCCCCTCGATCTTCTGCGGGGCGACATTGTCGCCCTTGTCGTTGATGATCAGATCCTTCTTGCGGTCGGTGATGCGGATGCGGCCCTGCGCGTCGATCTCGCCGACGTCACCGGTGTGCAGCCAGCCGTCCTTCAACACCTTCGCGGTCTCGGCGTCGTTGCGCCAATAGCCATGCATGACGAGCTCGCCGCGGACCAGGATCTCGCCATCCTCGGCGATCCGCACCTCGGTATCCTTGAGCGGCGGGCCGACCGAATCCATCCGCACGCCCGCCTTGGGGCGGTTGCACGAGATGACGGGCGCGGCCTCGGTCTGGCCATAGCCCTGCAGGAAGGTGAGGCCGATCGATTCGAAGAACAGCCCGACCTCCGGGTTGAGCGGCGCGCCGCCCGAGATCATCGCCTTCAGCCGGCCGCCGAACTTCTTCGCGATCTTGGGCTTGAACAGCGTCGCGACGGCGGCCTGCGCCGGCCGGTCGATCAGGCGGAGCTTGCCCGCATAGCGCCGGGCGCCGATGTCGAGCGCGCGGGCGAGCAGATAGGCGGACGCGCCGCCCTGTTTCTCGATCGTCTTCGAGATGCGCGTGCGCAGCACCTCGAACAGGCGGGGGACGACGAACATGATCGTCGGGCGCGTCTCCTCGATGTTGGCGGCGAGCTTTTCGAGGCCTTCGGCATAATAGATCTGGCCGCCCAAGGAGATCGGGAAATGCTGGCCGCCGGTATGTTCATAGGCGTGGCTGAGCGGCAGGAACGACAGGAAGACCTCGTCGTCCCAGCCGAAATCCTCCGAGATGACGGCGGCGCAGCTGCGCAATTGTGCAGGATCGCGCCGTGATGCTGCATCACGCCGCGCGGCGCGCCGCCGGTGCCCGAGGTGTAGATGATGCAGGCGAGATCGTCGCGGGTGAAGGTCGCGCGCGCCGCCGCGGTCTCGGGCGTGGTCGGATGCGCGGCGATCAGCGCGTGCCAGTTGTGGAAGTCGATCGCCGCGGGGACTCGCATGTCCTCGAGCCCGATCACGATCTGCGCCTGGTTCGAGCGCAGGACCGCGGGGAGCACCGTTTTCGCCAGCTTCGCGGTCGAGACGATGATCGCGCAGGCGCCCGCATTCTCGATGATGTGCAGGTGATCGCGTTCGGTGTTGGTGACATAGGTCGGCACCGTCACGCAGCCCGCGGCCATGATCGCGAGGTCGCTGAGGCACCATTCGGGGCGATTCTCGCTGACCAGCATCACCCGGTCGCCGCGTTTGAGCCCGATCGCGGTCAGCGCGCTGGCGAGGCTCGCGACCTGTCGCGCGGCGTCGGCCCAGCTGGTCGCCACCCAGGCGCCGCTCTGCTTGGTCCAGAGGAACGGCGAGTCGCCCCTCTCCGCGGCGCGCGCGAAGAACATGGTGACGAGGTTGGGGAAGGGTTCGAGCTGGCGGGGCATGGTCTCTCCTGGGGCGCTCTTGCGAACTGTGTCCCCTCGCGGGGCCGCTCGGTCTTTGGTGCGGTATAGTCTGCTAACGGTCCGTCGTCATTCCCGCGGAGGCAGGAACCCATATTGGCTGACCGGCCTGTGGGATCACCGATGTCAGCGCCTATGGATCCCCGCCTGCGCGGGGATGACGACAAAGGGGCGGGGCATGCTATTCCGGCGCGCGCTGGAGGGCGCCGACGCGCTGGATCTGGGTCACCGTGCCGTCCTGCGCGATTCCGACGCCTTCGCTGCGCGGATCCGCGGCGCCGACCCAGCGGCCGTTCACCCGCTCGACCGCGTTCGCCTTGAGGCCGAGCGCGGTGACCTGCACCGTCTCGCCCAGTGCCTCGAGCGCGGGGATCATCGCCTCGCGCTCGGTGCCCTTCTCGACCGCGGCGACATGGCCGGGGGCGTAGATCAGGCCGAGCGCGATCGAGTCCTGTGCGGACAGTTTCCAGTCGACGACGCCGATGATCGCCTTCGCGACCTGCGCGATGATCGTCGAGCCGCCCGCGGCGCCGACCGCGAGCCGGACCTTGCCCTCGGGGCCGTAGACGATCGTCGGCGACATCGAGCTGCGCGGGCGCTTGCCGCCCTCGACGCGGTTGGCGACGAGATAGCCGCCCTTTTCGGGGACGGTGTCGAAGTCGGTGAGCTGGTTGTTGAGCACGGTGCCGTCGACGGTCAGCCCCGAGCCGAAATAGCCCTCGACCGTGGTCGTCACCTCGACGACGTTGCCGCGCGCGTCGGCGACCGCGAGATCGGTGGTGCCGGGGACTTCGCTGACCGGCGCGGACTGGCGCGCGGGGGCGCCGGGGGGCGAGCCTGCGCTGACGCTGGCCATCGTCGTGGTCGGCTGGATCAGCGCCGAGCGTGAGGCGAGATAGGCGGGGTCGAGCATGCCCTTGACCGGCACCGACACGAAATCGGGATCGCCGACATAGAGGTCGCGGTCGGCATAGGCGAGCCGCGAGCTTTCGGCGAACAGGTGCCACGCCTGCGGACTGTCCTTGCCGAGCTTGGCCATGTCGAAGCGTTCGAGCTGTTTCAGGATCATCAGCACGGTGATGCCCCCCGAGGAGGGCGGGCCCATGCCGCAGATGCGGTGGACGCGGTAGGTGACGCAGACCGGCGCGCGGGTCTTCGCGTCATAGCTGGCGAGGTCGCCGGTCGTCATCTTCGACGGGTTGCGCGCGGCGCCATTGACCGTGGTGACGATCTTCTGCGCCTCGGGCCCGACATAGAAGCTGTCGGCGCCGCGCGCGGCGATCCGCTGGAGCAAGGCGGCCTGGGCGGGGTTCCTGATCATCGCGCCGATCGCGACGGGCGATCCGTCGGGGGCGGAAAAGAGCGTGCGCGTTTCAGGCGTGATGTGGCCGCCATACGCCTTCATCCCGTTGACGAGCCGCGGCGACGCCTTGAAACCGTTGGTCGCGAGCCGGATCGCGGGGGTCGAACAGTCGCGCCCAGGGGAGCTTGCCCGACGCGCGGTGCGCGAGCGCCATGCCGCGCAGCGCGCCGGGGACGCCGACGCTGCGACCACCGGGAACCGCGTCGCGGTGACTGAGCGGGGTGCCGTCGGCGGCGTAGAACCAGCGTGG
>NZ_JRVI01000186.1:0-4382 GCF_000783375.1 Sphingomonas sp. Ant20 | reverse complement strand
GCGCCTGAGCGCGGACAGCCAGTCGCCATCGGGACGGCCTTCGTCGCCGAGCAGCCGGTTGCGCGCGCGCATCGCCGCCTCGTAGCGCGCGGCATGATGCGCGTGCCCGGGTGCGAGCGGGAGCGTCAGCCGGTCGAGAAAGCCGCGGCGCTCGCCCGCGGGGGCGACGAACAGCCGGTCCATCGCGGGGGTGAGCCACAACACCGTCAGCCACTCGGCGAGCGTATTGGCGGTGGTGGTCGCACCCTGGACGCGGACGATGCGTCGCTCAGGCGCCGAGGTCAGCGCGCCGGTCGCGATATCGACATCGCCGATGTGGCTACCAGCGTCGGCATGCTGGTCGCGTTCGGCCCCAGCTACGGAAGTCTCACCTCGCGCGGAGGGGCAGAGCGTCGCCGCGACGCCGAAACCGCCCGCACCGCCCTGCCGCGCCATCTCGCCGAGCGCAGCCCGGCGCAGCCCCCGGCCGGGGGCGAGCAGCGAGACCGCCTCGAGGATGTTGGTCTTGCCCGCGCCGTTCGCGCCGGTCAGCACCACGAACCCCGCCCCCGGCTGGAGCGTCAGGTCGGCATGATTGCGGAAATCGGTAAGGACGAGGCGCGACAGCATCGCACCGGCCTTAAAGGAGTTTTGCAGCCGAGTGCATCGCCCTTTTCCGTTCGCCCTGAGCGAAGTCGGCGATCGGTCTGGTCAGGACCGCCCGCGACAGACCCGGTGCGCTGTCAGCCTTCGCGTCAGGCGGCGATCCGCTCGGGTCCGGTGCCCGCTCCCGCTTTCTGCGCGCTCAGATAGGAAGCGAGCACGGGACCGAGTTCGCGCTGCGCGTGCAGATAGGCGACCGGCGTCGCGATCCCGAGCCGCGCGCGTGCCGCATCGAGCGGCTCATGAAGCAGGGTCAGATAATCCTCGCCTGAAATCCACTTTGCCTTGCGGCCATTGCGATAGCCTTCCCAGACCGCCTTGGCGAACAAGCCATTGCCGGTCACACGGAGGCTCTTGAGCGCCGCCGCCGACCCGATCAGCGCCCAGCCGAGCCCGCCGACCTGCGCATAGCTGAACGCGACGAGCGCCGCCTCACCGAGACTCTCGTCCGCCTTGTAGCCGGTCAGCACGTGCCAGATGTCATGCGTGTCGCGCACCCGCCGGCCGAACCACGCATAGGGATGCGCCAGATCGTCCTCGCTCGGCACCAGCCGCGACACCTCGACGAGCCCGTCCGCCGAATAGCCCGTCGTCTCGAGGAAATGGCGATAGGCCGCGCCGACCGTGCCGGGCGCAAAGCTCGCGACGAACGCCGGATCGGAGAAGCGCCGCGCCAGCTCGACCTGATCATAGGCGATCCGCCCGCCCCGCTCGGTCGCGATCAGCCGCGCATAGTTCATCGGCGCGTTGCCGACGTTCAGCGCGCGCATGATCCGGAACACCTGAGTCGTGTCGTCGCCATTGGCGAGGAGCTTCCGGATCGCATCCATCGCGGTCCGCCAGTCGCGACGACCGGTCGTACCAGGAAAGGGAGGAAGCTTCGCCATCGAGTCGACTCCTTACTAACAGTAATGTCAGTATCAGATCCGCTCGAGCCTTCAAACGAAAAAAGGCCACCCCGCAGGATGGCCTTTCACGCGATCGCCGGCGTGCGCCGGTCAGACGCGCATCGGCATCAGCACGTAGAGCGCGGGCGACTTGTCGTTCTCGCGGATCAGCGTGGGCGCAGCGGCGTCGGCGAGGTGGACCTCGACCATGTCGCCGTCGATCTGCGCGAGGATGTCCATCAGATAGCGGCTGTTGAAGCCGATCTCGAACGGGAGCGCGACATAATCGCCGGGAACTTCCTCCGCGGCGGTGCCGTTTTCGGGCGAGGTCACCGACAGCGTGATCTTGTCGCGATCGAGCGCCATCTTGACCGCGCGGGTCTTCTCGGTGGCGATGGTCGACACGCGGTCGACGCCTTCCATGAAGCTCTTGGGGTCGATCTTGAGGATCTTGTCGTTGCCGGTCGGGATCACGCGGCTGTAATCGGGGAAGGTGCCGTCGATCAGCTTCGAGGTCAGGATCGCCTGGCCGAGGTCGAAGCGGATCTTGGTCGGCGACAGCGACACGCCGACCGAGCCGTCGACCTCGTCGAGCAACTTGCGCAGCTCGGCGATGCATTTGCGCGGCACGATCACGTCGGGCATCGATTCGGCGCCCTCGGGCCGCGGCAGCGTGACGCGCGCGAGGCGGTGACCGTCGGTCGCGGCGGCCTTCAGCACCGGGTTCGCGCTGTCGCCGTCCGCGACGTGGAGGAAGATGCCGTTGAGATAATAGCGCGTCTCTTCGGTCGAGATCGCGAAGCGCGTCTTGTCGATGATCTGCTTCAAGGTCTCGGCGGGCAGTTCGAACTGGGTCGGCAGTTCGCCTTCCGCGATCACCGGGAAGTCGTCGCGCGGCAGCGTGCCGAGCGAGAAGCGTGCGCGGCCCGCGATGATGCTCATCCGGCCTTCCGAGGCGGCGAGCTGGACCTGGCTGCCCTCGGGCAGTTTGCGCGCGATGTCGAACAGCGTGTGCGCGGACACGGTGGTCGCGCCGGGCTGGTCGACCGCGGCTGCAATCGATTCGTTGATCTGCAGATCCAGATCGGTCGCCATCAGCTTCAGCGTGCCTTCGGCCGTCGCCTCGATCAGCACGTTCGACAGGATGGGGATGGTGTTGCGCCGTTCCACCACGGACTGGACATGGCTCAGCCCCTTGAGGAGCGTTGCGCGTTCGATCGTCGCCTTCATCAAAATTCCCCCCGGCCTCCACAGCCGGATTCGGGGCTGGGGGCAATCCGCAGATGGCTTACCCAACAATAAAGGGTCGGAGCAAGCGCCCCGACCCTTCTTTGATCACGGTAAACGTCGCGTTAGACCGCAATCAGAAGCGGAAGCCATAGCTGGCGACGACCTGATGACGATCGGTGTCGACGTCGAATCGGCCGCTGGTGCCGCCGGTCGCGTAGTCGATGTTGCTGCGCTCATAGTTCGAATAGCGATATTCGAGCTTGGCATAGCTGTTCGGGCCGACCGCATGCTCGGCACCCGCGCCGATGCGCCAGCCGTCGAGGTTGAAGTCGGTGTCGGTGGTCTGGTTGGTGTCGCCCGCGAGCACGTTCAGCTTGGCGTTGGTGTAGCCGCCCTTCGCATAGATCATGGTCGTCGGCGCGACGACATAGCCGACGCGACCACCGACATAGATGTCGCGGCCCTGCTTGACGCGACCGAAGCCGAAGTCGCTGGTATAGTCGTTGCGGTCGCTCTTCGCGGTCGAACCGGTCAGTTCGGCCTCGGCGCCGAGCACGATGTTGCTCGAGGTCGCGATGTCGTAGCCGATGCCGCCGCCGTACAGCAGGCCGTCGATCTTCTGGTCGTCGCGCCCGTTGTTGTTGGACACGCTGCTGCCGGCGCCAGTGTGGTCGTAGCCGAGCGTGGCTTCGACGCGCGGGCCGGTGAAGGTCGGGTTGGTCTGTGCCAGCGCGGGGGCGGCGACGGCGGTGGTCGCGAACAGCGATGCGGCGATAAGCTTACGCATTGGGATACTCCATTGATCTTCGTCACCCCCGAACGCGGGGTGGATGGCTCCAATGGACCAATCCGACAGGCGTTGCATGAACCCCAGATAAACACGGAAATCCGTTGCTTTTGCGCAACAGGGGGTTGAAATGCGGGCCATGATTCCAAGCCCTCGGCAACGTGCAGCGGACCTCGGTCCAACCGGCAAACCGCCCGTCAGGCTTGGCCGGGATTTCGTCGCGCGGCACGGCGAAACCGTATTCAACGCCGCGCACCGGTTGCAGGGCGATGCCGCGCACACGCCGCTGACGCGCGCCGGATTCGCGCAGGCCGACGAGCTCGGCCGTGCGTTGCGGGACCTGCTCGGGGCCAGGCCTGCTCTGACGCTGTGGGCGTCACCGACCGGGCGTGCGCTGCAGACGCTGGCGGTGATCTGCGAGCATCTCGAGCTCGACTGGCACGATGCGCGTACCGACCCGCGGCTGGTCGAGATCGACATGGGCTCGTGGGGCGGCCGCTATTATGCCGATGTCGTCGACGAGGTCGGGCCGGTGATGATGCCCGGCGGCACGCTGAAGCCCGCGCCCGACGGAGAGACCTATCCGCAGATCGCGACACGGGTCGGCGGCTGGCTGGCGGACACCGCGCAGGACCCGGGCGACCGGCTGGTGATCATGCACGGGATTTCGAGCCGGGTGATGCTTGGCGCGATGACGGGTGCGCCGGTCGATCCGGTGCTCGGCGCCGCGGTTGCGCCCGGGTTGCCGCAGGGGTCGGTGACGCTAGTCGCGCAGGGCCGCGCGACCGTTCCGCACCGCGGCACCGGCTTCGCCCCCGCGTGAAGCTGGCGGTCCT
>NZ_JRVI01000185.1:0-3534 GCF_000783375.1 Sphingomonas sp. Ant20 | reverse complement strand
ACGAAGCGCTGCCCTCAGTCAGCAACGCCCCCCACTGCCCCCCGGCCTCCGCGGGGAGGTGGCATCTGGCGAACCGCGCGCCCTTCTCACCCTGTTCTCCCGCGAGGCGGGAGCCCAGCCTGGCTCCCAACCCTCGCGGCGAGACACACCGGGCAAGGCGACCGCGCATGACCCCCGACCCCTACCCCCTCGCCTCAGCCCCCCCGATCGCCCAGGTCGCGCTCAAGGGCCTGTGCCCGCGCTGCGGCAAGCCCACCCTCTTCGCCAGATGGGCCGAATTCGCCGACCGCTGCTCCAATTGCGGCCTCGATTTCAGCAAGTTCAACGTCGGCGACGGCCCCGCCGCGTTCCTGACGCTGATCCTCGGCGCGATCGTCGTCGCGCTCGCGATCACGCTCGAGCTGACGCTGCACCCGCCGCTCTGGGTGCACATGCTGGTCTGGATCCCGTTCACCGCCGCGGGCGTCATCCTGTCGCTCCGCGCCGCCAAGGGTGCGCTCATGTCCGCCGAGTATCGGAACGCCGCGCGCGAGGGTCGCAGCCAGCCGTGACGACCACCCGGCGTTTCCCCGTCCTCCCGACCCTCCTCGTCGCGCTCGCGGTCGCGGCGATGATCGCGCTCGGCCTGTGGCAGCTGCTCGACCGCCTCCCGAAAAAGGAGGCGTTCCTCTCGCAGCTCGCCGCCAACCCCGCGCGTCCGCCGATGGCGTTCCCGAGCCTCCCCGACGAGACCCTGCTGTTCCGCCGCGCGACGGGCGTCTGCCTCGAGCCGACCGCGATCCGCCTTGCCGGCGCGGGCAAGGCGGGCTTTCGCGTCATCGCCGACTGCCGCACCGGCGCCGAGGGCCCCGGTATGATCGTCCAGCTCGGCACGACGCGCGATCCGAAGCTCAAGCCCCAATGGCCCGGCGGCGCGGTCTCGGGCTATATCACCCACGCCCCCGACGGCCGCTCGCTGATCGGTTCGCTGTTCGACCCGACCCCGGCGCGGCTGATGCTCGTCGCCGACACGCCGCCCGCCGGCCTCGCCCCCAACGGCAAGCCCGACCTCGACGCGGTCCCGAACAACCATCTCGCCTATGCCGGCCAGTGGTTCTTCTTCGCCGCCATCGCCGCGATCATTTATGTCCTGGCACTGGGCAGGCGCGGCAAGGTTGTGTCGAAAGCTGCGTCCCGCTAACCGGCTTGGCCATGCGTTACATCAGCACCCGCGGCTCGGCCCCCGTCCTCGATTTCGAAGCGGCGACGCTCGCCGGCCTCGCATCCGATGGCGGCCTCTACCTCCCCGAGGCATGGCCGACGATGACCCGCGACGAGATCGCCGCGCTCGCCGGCCTCTCCTATGTCGACACCGCGGTCGCCGTCATGGCGCCGTTCGTCGGCGACGCGATGACCCGCGACGAGCTGAAGGCGCTCTGCGACCAGGCCTATGGCCGCTTCTCACACGCTGCGGTCGTCCCGCTGGTCCAGCTCGACCACGACCAGTGGCTGCTCGAACTCTTCCACGGCCCGACGCTCGCGTTCAAGGACGTCGCGCTCCAGCTGCTCGGCCTCTTCTTCGAACGCTTCCTCGCGGGCACGACCAAGCGGCTGACGATCGTCGGCGCGACCAGCGGCGACACCGGCTCGGCCGCGATCGACGCGGTCGCGGGGCGCGAGGGCATCGACATCTTCATGCTCCACCCCGCCGGCCGCATCTCCGACGTGCAGCGCCGCCAGATGACGACGGTGCTCAGCCCCAATGTCTACAACATCGCCATCGAAGGCAGCTTCGACGACGCGCAGGCGCTCGTGAAGGCGATGTTCAACGACCCCGGCTTCTCCGACCGGTTCGCGCTGTCCGCGGTGAACTCGATCAACTGGGCCCGGCTGATGGCGCAGGTCGTGTACTTCTTCTACGCCGCGGTCCGCCTCGGCGCGCCCGATCGCGAGGTCGCCTTCTCCGTTCCCACGGGCAATTTCGGCGACGTCTTCGCCGGCTATGTCGCCGCCCGCATGGGCCTTCCCGTCGCGCGGCTGATCGTCGCGACCAACGTCAACGACATCCTCCACCGCGCACTCAGCAGCGGCGACTATTCGAAGACCGGCGTCGAACAGACCCCGACCCCGTCGATGGACATCCAGGTCAGCTCGAACTTCGAACGCCTGTTGTTCGACCTCGGCAGCCGCGACGGCGCAGCACTCGCAGCCCAGATGGCGGGCTTCGAATCGTCTGGCGCGATGCGGCTCACCAACGCGCAGTCGCAAGGGGCGGCGGCCTTGTTCCAGAGCGACCGTGTCGATCTCGACGACATGACGCTCGCGATGCGCTGGGCGCATGAGCATGCCGGGCAGGTGATCGACCCGCACACCGCGATCGGCCTCGCCGCCGCGCTGCGTACCGAGGTGCCGCCCGGTACCCCGATCGTCACGCTCGCCACCGCGCATCCCGCCAAGTTCCGCGACGCGGTCGAGCGCGCGACCGGCGTCCGGCCGTCGCTCCCCGCACGCGTCGGCGACCTGTTCCAGCGCGAGGAGCGCTACGTCACGCTGCCCGCGACCTTCGACGCGATCACCGCCTATATCGCCGACCGCGCAAAGCCGTCGGCATGAAGACGCTCGACACCCTCATCGGCGAACCCTGGGCGGACTACGGCCTGATCGATTCGGGCCACGGCAAGAAGCTCGAACGCTATGGCCGTTTCCGCTTCATCCGCCCCGAACCACAGGCGATGTGGGCCCCCGCCTCGACCGACTGGAAGACGCAAGGCGAGTTCGTCCCCGGCTCGGACGAGGATGGCGGCGGCCGCTGGGAATTCTCGGAACCCGTGCCCCGCGAGGCTGGACGCTCAAGTGGAACGAGGTGTCCTACACCGCGCAGACCACCCCCTTCCGCCATCTCGGCTTCTTCCCCGACATGGCGCCGGTGTGGAGCTGGATGCGCGAGCGCGTCGCCGGGCTCGACAGCCCCGAATGCATGAACCTGTTCGGCTATACCGGCGTCGGCACGCTCGCCATGGCGACCAAGGGCGTCCGCATGGTCCATGTCGATGCGTCGAAGAAATCGGTCGAGGCGGCCAAGGCCAATGCGCGCCTGTCGGGGATGGCCGACGCGCCGATCCGCTGGATGACCGACGACGCCGCCAAGTTCGTCGCGCGCGAGGTGCGGCGCGGCCGTCGCTATGACGGCATCCTGCTCGACCCGCCGAAATATGGCCGCGGTCCCGA
Source organism: Sphingomonas sp. Ant20 (assembly GCF_000783375.1). Classification (NCBI taxonomy): domain Bacteria; kingdom Pseudomonadati; phylum Pseudomonadota; class Alphaproteobacteria; order Sphingomonadales; family Sphingomonadaceae; genus Sphingomonas; species Sphingomonas sp. Ant20. The sequence continues at coordinate 327 of NZ_JRVI01000185.1, read as the reverse complement.
GGGCGAGGTCTGGCGGCTCGAGGAGGACTTGCCCCGCCTCATCGCCGACTGCCGCAAGCTACTCGACGAGAATTCGCGCTTCCTGTTCCTGACGGTCTACGCGGTCCGCATGTCCGCGCTCGCGATCGGCGAACTGCTCAACCAGGTCTTCGCCGACCTGCCCGGCAAGGTCGAAGCCGGCGAACTCGGCGTCCGCGAGGAAACCCGCGGCCTCACCCTCCCCACCGCCATCTGGGCCCGCTGGTCCCGCGACTGACGCGGGACCACCCCCAAACCGTTCGTGCTGAGCGAAGTCGAAGCACACCCCCGCCCCAAACCCCAAATCCG
>NZ_JRVI01000184.1:0-60796 GCF_000783375.1 Sphingomonas sp. Ant20 | reverse complement strand
CCCGCCCCCGCCCGGGAATCCGCCACGTCCGTCGGCGCACAGATCGGCGATCCGTGCTGGCTGGCCCATCGTTACGATCCCGACCATGATGCGGTGCATTTCATCGCGGCGGACCGGGCGCAGCGTGGTGTGGCGACCTTCCTCACCGACGAGTATCTGCCGTCGTCGGCCACGCCGATCGTGGTGCCACGACGCGACGCCGTCGCGGCCGCCCCGCCCGCTGCATCGGTTCATTTCATTTTCCACTCGGCCTATTGCTGTTCGACGATGCTGGCGCAGGCACTCGACATGCCGGGCTTCGCCACCGCGCTGAAAGAGCCGGTAATTCTCAACGATCTCGTCGGCTGGCGTCACCGCGGCGGTCATCCCGCGCGCGTCGGTGAGGTCCTTGATGCGACGCTGAGACTGCCAGGCCGCGCCTTCGAACCCGGCGAGGCGGTGGTGATCAAGCCGTCGAACGTCGTGAACGCCCTCGCGCCGGCAATGCTGGCGATGCGGCCACAGGCCCGCGCCGTGCTGCTCTACGCGCCGTTGCGCATCTATCTGACGTCGATCGCACGAAAGGGCATGTGGGGCCGGCTTTGGGTGCGCGAGCTTCTCGCCAAGCAACTCGCCGACGGCATCGTCGATCTGGGCCTCACGCCCGAGGATATCTTTAGGCTGACCGATCTGCAGGCAGCAGCGGTAGGGTGGATCGCGCAGGCCGATCTGTTCGCTGGCCTGGTGGCCCGCTTTCCGGACCGCGTCAGAACGTTGCAGAGCGAAACCCTGCTCGCGAACCCCTTGGCCGCGGTGACGGCCCTAGCACGCTTCTATGCACTACCCGACGATCCGGCGACCGTGCAGGCGCTGCTCGACGGCCCTGCCTTTGCGCGCAATGCCAAGGACGGTAAGACCTATGGCGCGGCGGACAGGGCACGCGAGCACGAGACCGGCGCGGCACTCCACGCCGACGAGATCGACAAGGTGGTCATCTGGGCAGAGGCGGTCGCACGCACCGCCGGCGTCGCGCTTGATCCCCCGGCGCCCCTGCAGGGCTAGGCGCTCGTCCCGCCACCACGCGCAGCCGATAGGTTCGCGGTCGAGCCCGGACAAAAAAGGGGCGGTTCCGAAGAACCGCCCCATTCAAGACCGAGATGGCCTGACCCTAGAAATGCAGGTTCGCACCGATCGCAAAGCGGCGGCCCAGTGCGTCATACGTCGACGGATAGGTGTTGCCGCTGTTGAAGCTGGTCGAACCCACCGTGGACCCGACGAGCGGCGGCTGCTTGTCGAACAGATTCTGGACCGTGACGGTCAGGTCGAAATTCTCGGCAATGCCGATCCGGGTCGACAGGTCGATATAGTCGTAGGACGGGATCCGCGTGAAATCCGCAGACTGGCCGGCGAGAGCGCCACCGGTGAGCGTACCACTGAACGCCGCCCCGTTACCGTTGACGACATCGTCCGGCTCCTGCTGGACGTTATCGATGTGACGCCACAGCACCGAAACGTCGATATTGTCGACGAAGGTGAACGTCGCCCGAGTGTTCCAGGTGAATTCGGGCTGGATCGAGCCCGAGCCCCCAGCCGCAGCGCTGGCCGCGCCGCCGCAGTTGACCGAATAATAGCCGATGCACTCACGATTGATGAGGCCCGGTGCGGCCTGGAAGGTCGCAGAGTTCGACCAGTTGCCCTGGAACGACAGGCCCAGTTTGACACCCTGAGTCAGCGGCGTGCGATAGTTGATCGCGAGATCGATACCATCGGTCTTGACGGTGCCAAGGTTCGAGATTGCAGCCAGCAGACCCCGCGTGGTTGCCGGATCGCCGTCGAGGCCGCCCGTGACCGGGTTTCGCGAGATCGCGAGGCAGGCCGGGCTGGTGGCGCTCGCCGCGGTGATGGTGTCGAAGCAGCTGGAGATGATATCGCCCGGCGCGAACTGCGAAATCGCGCCCTTGATCTTGATGTTGTAGTAATCGACGTTGATCGAAAGGCCGGGAATGATCTGCTGCGGCTGGATGACGAGGCCGAGCGTATAGCTGTCCGACTTTTCCGGACGCAGGTCGAGGTTACCGCCGGACGTGATGTTCGCCTGACCCGCAGTCGGAACCGCAATGAGGCCGATGGTCGAGGCCGGCGCGCCCTGCGCGAGACAGACGGCGCGCAGATTGGCATCGTTGACCGGCGCTGCACCGGCGCAACGATCGGTCGCCAGGTTGGTCAGACCCGTATTCACAGGCGAAAACAGCTCGCTGATCGTCGGTGCGCGGACGGCACGCTGGTAGCTGCCGCGAACCTTCAGGCCCGTGACAGGCTCCCAGCTGCCGCCGCCCTTGTAGGTGGTCGTGTTGTACGAGGGCGAGTTGGCCGCGAACACCTTGTAGTGCGAGTAGCGGACGCCCGCTTCGAGCGTCAGGCTCTGGAAGAACGGACGATCCTGGACGAGCGGTGCGATGAGCTCGCCAAAGCCTTCGCTGACTTCATAGCCACCGTCGATGTTCGGCGCGGCGCCACCGGCGCCACCGAGTTCGCCAGCGGTCTGTGCCAGCGTATCCGAACGCTGCGACGCACGGTACTTGCGATACTCCGCACCGGCCGCGAAACCGATCGAGTCGCTTGCGAACGGCGAGGCAAAGCCGAAATCACCGTTGAGAACCGCGCGGGCCTGCGCCAGCGAGGTACGAACGGTCGTCGTGCTCTCACCCGTGATATACGAGGTCATATCGGGGGTGATCGAACCGTCGGCACCGAAGACGTTGAGCGGAACGCAGCCGGTTCCCGCGTCGATCGCCGCACCGCCGGGCGCACCGCCAAGGCAGCTCGTGGTGTTGGTTGCATAGACCGCGGACCGTACGCGCGACGTCAGGACATAGCCCTGCAGCGTCTGCGTATTCTCCGATTCACCGTAACCGCCCGAGACGTCGAGCTTGATACCCTCGGTCAGCCCAACCTTCACGCCGGCACGATAATCGAAGATCGTCGTCTGGAAGTTCGAGATGCGCGGCCCGACCTCGGTCGTCCGGCGCGACAGGTTTGTCGTGATCGTGCGGAAGTTCGGGTTTGCCGTCGTCACGCCGCCCACGGTGACGGTAGGGCTGGTCGCGGCTGCGGCGAGGTCGCACTGCGCCTGGGTGATGCTGGCGGCGGCGCAGAACTGATTCCGCGCACCGGCCGGCAGATAGGGGTTCGACAACGGCACGACGATCGACGAGTTGAACACACCCGACGGCGCGATGATCGTGTCGACGGTGTTCTTCGAGAACAGGCCGCGCGTATAGATTTCGACGCTGTCCGACACTTCGTAATGGCCGGCGCCATACATGTTGAACCGCTCGAACGGCGTCTGGAAGATGTTGTACGGGTTGAAGTTGAACGGAATGACCGCCGTCGTCAGCGAACCCGTGGCCGGGTTGATCTGGCGACGACCGCCAAGCGTGAAGACCGATGGGACCGTCGTGCCCGAGCCGCTGCTCGCGCCCGAGAACGAGTCGTAATTCTGCACCGAATAGTCGCGCTCGCCCTGATAGACGGGATCCGACTGCTGGTACCCGACCGAGAAGACCGCGTTACCGCGGCCATCGTCGAAATTGGCGCCGATCGCGATGTCGCCGCGGAAATAGGCACCATCGCCACGCTCGGTGATCTGGTTCGAGACCGAGGCGTCGATGCCCGAGAAATCCGACCGCGTGATGAAGTTGACGACGCCCGACACGGCGTCTGCGCCGTAGGTGGTCGCTGCGCCGCCGGTCAGCGTGTCGACCCGCTCGACCAGTGCGAGCGGAATGTTGTTGAGATCGACGCGACCGAGCAGACCCGAGGGTGCGATGCGGTTGCCGTCGAGCAGGACGACGTTGCGGAACGAGCCGAGGCCGCGAAGATCGACATAGGACGCGCCGCCGTTACCGTTGTTGACGGCCGAACCGATGCTCGGCGTCGCACCGGGCAGCGTACGCAGAATGTCTTCGGCGGTGTTCGACTGGCGAAGCTTGATTTCCTCCTGGCCGATGACAGTCACTGGCGATGAGGCGATCAGCGCGGGATTCTTGATCAGCGAGCCGGTGACGACGATGTCACCCTGGCTGTTCTCCGTGCTCGGCGCGGCTTCCGACGTCGTCATGCCGACCTCGCCCTGGGCGTTGGCGCCCGGCGTGGTCGACTGAGTCGCGGTCGCGCCCCCGGCGCGAATCCCCGAATTATCCCCCTGGACCTGCGCGAGGGCTGGCGTGGCGAACGTCGTCGCCCCCATCAGCAACGTGGTCGCAAGCAAATGGGCGCGAGCTGCAGATGTCATAAATACCCCTTTGTTGCCGGTGAAGGCACCGTGCATTTTCTCCGGTTTTTCCGGTTCTGGTCACGATCTATCCAGCCACGCCATTGCGCTGCAACAATTATCGTCGATTCGGACCTTTTCTCATTTCGTTTGCGACATCACCGTGACATAACCGCAACATAGTGTCGTATGGCGAAACCCGAGGCCGGGTTCTGCCAAGCCAAAGCTCATAAGGCGATCATATGCGAATGTTATCGGCCATCTCTGTTGCCCTGTCAGCGCTGCTCGGCGGCGCGCTGCCGATCGCCCCGGCTGTTGCCGCGCAGGCCAGAGAAGACTCGTCGAAGACATTGGATGCGCTGGCCGCGTGCCGAGACATACCGGGCGATGCAGCCCGGCTTGCCTGCTTCGACACGACCGCCGGGCAGATCGCGCGCGCGCGCCAGGCAGGCGACCTGCTTGCGCTCGATCGTGGCAAGGTTATCGAGCGCAAACGCCAGCAATTCGGTCTTGCCGATGCCGGTCAGAGCCCGCTCGGCGGCGGTGAGGCGGATCGCGTCACACGCGTTACGGAGGTGCAGACCACGATCACCACGGCAAAGCCGGCGAGCTATGCGCGGTTCGCGCTGCAACTGGCGAACGGCATGGTCTGGGAAACGATCGAACCGCTCTCGCTGCAACCCCGGCCCGGTACCGCGATCACCATCCGGCAGGCCGGGTTTGGCGGGTTCAAGGCGTCGATCACCGGAGAGCGCGCGATCCTCGTCAAACGCCGCCGCTGAGGCCGGTCGCTATCTTCGGCACCTCTTAAAAAGGTGGCGTCCTGCGGTCGTGGACGGGCTTCAGATCAAGGCCGACATGCTCGGCGCGTCCGCGGGATATCGATCAGCGTCACCGCCGGGGCGGTGTCACGGGTGAGCGGTCGGGCGGTCACCGCCGGATCGTCAAGTATCGGCGGATGAAAGGGTCCCCATTCGACCACCGCGCCGCAACCCCGGTCGCGAATCACCGCAAGCGCGGCGGCGGGCGACAAATGCGGGCCCGAATACAGCCCGTCGGCCCAGCGTTCACGATAGGCCCACTGAACGACGATCGGTCTCGGGCCCTTGAGCTCCGCGTTTGAGCGATAGCGATCAAGCGCCAGCGCGACCGCATCGTCGCCGACGATGACGAGCGCGGGTTGATGGCTTCCAATCAAGGCCACGGCCTGGTGCCAGTGCTCGCGCTCACGGCTGGGCAGCCAGCTCGCCAGGCCGATGGCGCTCAGACCGAGCAGGATGGCGCCGCTTGCACGGGCGACGGGGGGCGATCTTATCCGCGTCACACCGAGCGCCACGAGCACCAGCTCTGGTCCGCTCGCCCAGCTCAGCGTGCGCGGCAGGAATATCGGCACCCGCTGGCTGATCGCGAACAGCAGTAGCGGCGCGCCGATCGTCAGGACGGCGAGCAGCCGCACTTCCGGTCGCGCCTCGCGCACCGCACACGCTGCGAGCCCGGCGAACAGGCCCGCCAGCAGCAGCATACCCGCAATCCCCGTCTCATGGGGAAAGAGCGGCAGATAGACCTGTGCGGTCATCGCCGCCGCGTCGCGCCAGGACGGTGTGGCGATCCACGCGATATTGGTCACGGGCATCGTCATCTGGCGGACGCTGATCATCGCCCACCACCCCCAACCGGCCAGCACCGCGACGTTCGTCGCCAGCCACCGCGCCTGTGCCCGTCGGTCACTCCGCAGCAACCAGAGCATTGCCACCCCCGCCAACCCGGCAAACACGCGACCGTCGTATGCGTATACAGGCCGATGAGCGTCGCAATGCCGTAGAGGACCAGCCCACCCGGTGTCCGGCGACGCAGATAGAGGACCATGCCAGTGCAGGCGAGCAGCACCGCCAGCTGCGCGAGCGCATAGCCGCGCACCTGTTGGCTCAGGTCCGTGCCCAGCGCGGAGAGCGACAGCAGCGCGGCGACGAGCAGCCCCACCTTCGCATCCCCGACCGCTCGCCCTAGCCCGTATGCCACGCCGATCCCCGCCGTCCCGATCCCGATCGGCAGGAGCCGCACCGCGACATCATCCTGGCCGACAAGCGCGATCCAGCCCGACAGCATCGTGTAGAACAGTGGCGGGTTGGTCTCGCGCAGCATCCAGCTGCTCCACAGCCGCCCCACGGGCTGGCGGGCGAATTCGAGCGACGCCAGCTCGTCATACCACAGCGAATACTGCGCCGTGTGGATGCGAAATGCCGCAACGGCGACGAGCATCAGCGCCAGCATCAGCGGCGCGCGCAGGCGTCCCGCCGCCGCCGGGGAACCACCATGCTGATCGACCCGCTTCACCCGCATCGCCTTTCCCGATCACGCGCGCCCGCACAAGGGGCGGCCTCACCGCATCGACGATCGTCAGACGAGCTGGAACTCCCCGGATACACCCTCAGCCTGTGCGGACGGCGCGATCCACAGGTGGAAGCGGCCCGGCTCGACCGTCGGCACGAGATCCTGGCCGATGAAGAGTAGGTCGTCGCGACGCAGCGTGAACGACACGACCTGCCGCTCGCCCGGCTTCAGCGCGACACGGCGAAACGCTTTCAGTTCGCGCACCGGACGCGTCACGCTGGCCGCGAGATCGCGGATATAGAGCTGCACGACCTCTTCGGCGGCGCGCGTGCCGCCATTGGCGATCGTCGCGCGCACCGTCAGCGCGCCATCGGTCGACAGACGCGCAGCGCCGAGATCGAGCGCTTCGTATTCGATCGCACCATAGGTCAGGCCATGACCGAACGGGAACAGCGCGGCATTGGCGAATTCGCGGTAGCGCGCCTTGTATTCGAGCAGCGGCCCTGGCGGGTTGGGGCGTCCGGTGTTCTTGTGGTCGTAATGATAGGGCTCCTGGCCCGTGGCATGCGGAAAGGAAACGGGCAGCCGCGCCGACGGCCCGGTCTTGCCGAACACGATGTCGGCGATCGCGGCCCGTCCTGCGACCCCAGAAACCAGGTGACGAGGATCGCCGGCGCTTGAGCACCGCTTCGCTGAGCACCAGTGCACGGCCGGTACGCAGCAGCACGACGATCGGCGTGCCGGTCGCGGCCACCGCCTCGGCCAGCGCCATCTGCGCGGCGGGGATCACGATCGACGCCCGCGACTGCGCCTCGCCCGACATGCGCTGGCTCTCGCCGACCGCCAGCAGGACGACATCGGCCGCGCGTGCGGCGGCCACGGCTGCGGCAATCCCGCCGGGGAGCGGATCGTCGATCCCCGACCCTGGCGTCACGCTGACCTGCGCCGGATCGGCCACTGCGGCCCGGATACCGGTCACCAGATCGACCGCTTCGGCGTCGGTGCCGTACACGTTCCACGGACCGATCAGGTCGTGCTGCCCGGCCGCGAACGGGCCGATCAGCGCGATCCGCCGTCCCTGTCGCGGCAGCGGCAGCAATGCGCCCTCATTCTTCAGCAGGACGATCGACCGCGCCCCCGCATCGCGGGCCAGCGCCAGCGTCTCGCGCGTCCGGATCCGCGTCTTCTCGCGACGCGGGTCGATCCGCCGGAACGGATCGTCGAACAGTCCGAGCGCGACCTTGAGCGCGAGGACGCGGCGGACCGCCTGGTCGAGCCGCGCCATCGGCACCTCGCCCGCCGCGACGAGCGCCGGCAGATGCGCCAAGTAGAACCCGCTTTGCATGCTCATGTCGACGCCGGCCATGAAGGCGAGCTTGGTCGCTTCGCGCGCATCCGTCGCAAAACCGTGCGCGATCAGCTCCTCGTCACCGGTATAGTCGGACACGACCAGCCCGCCAAAGCCCCATTCACGGCGCAGGATCTGCGTCAGCAGCCACGCATTCGCGGTCGCCGGAACGCCCGAAATCTCGTTGAACGCCGCCATCGTCGTCGCAGCCCCGGCGGCGAAGGCCGACTGGAACGGCGGGAAATACACCTCGCGCAGCGTACGCTCGGACACGTCCACCGTGTTGTAGTCGAGCCCGGCTTCGCCCGCGCCATAGGCGGCGAAATGCTTGGCGCACGCCGCGACCGCGTCCGACGCCGCCAGTCCCCGCTCGCCCTGGAACCCGCGGACCCGCGCGGCCGCCATCATCCGGCCGAGCAGGACATCCTCGCCCGCCCCCTCAACACCACGGCCCCAGCGCGCGTCGCGCGCGACATCGACCATCGGCGCGAACGTCCAGTCGATCCCCGATGCCGCCGCCTCGGCCCCCGCGGCCCGGGCGGTACGCCGTGCAAGTTCGGGATCGAAGCTTGCCGCCTCTGCCAGCGGGACCGGAAACACGGTCCGCAGCCCGTGGATCACGTCGGCGGCGAACAGCAGCGGGATCTTCAATCGCGACTGGCGCATCGCAGCGGTCTGCATCCGCTGTGCCATCACCGCGCCATTGCCGTTGAACACCCCGCCCAGCGCCCGGCGCGGACCTGCGCGAGCTGTTCGTCGAAACTCGACGACCCGCCCGCGGGGTTGAGCGCGGTCGCCGCCCCCCCCGCCCAGGCCGCCGCCATCAGCGTCAACTGCCCGGCCTTCTCGACGACGGTCATGCGCGCAAGCACGGCTTCGACCGATGCGGGCAGGGCACGCGGCTGTGCCGTCTGCTGCAGCAGCGCGCGCGCGGGGTTCGCCGCCCAGGCGGTCACCGCCCCGGCGCCCATGATCATCGCCCGTCGTGAAATCGTCCGTTGTACCATCGTCGCCGCCGTCATCCGCTAACCCTTTGTCCGTGCCTGTTTCGACCGCCCGGCTCCACCGGGCTGATGATCGTTGCAAGGTTCTTGATCCCCGTTTGTGGATCATGTAACCGGTTACATCAAGAACAACATTTCCAGCCGCGAACGACGGCCGACGCCAGAGGGGATCCTGACCAGCCATGTCGCATGCCACGATCCGTGATATTGCCCGCGAGGCGGCGGTGTCGGTGGCGACCGTGTCGCGCGCGATGAACGGGCTTGCCAGCGTCCGCCCCGAATTGCGCAAGCATATCGAGGAGGTCGCGACGCGGCTCGGCTATGTCCCGCATGCTGCGGCGCGACATCTGAGCTCGGCCCGCTCGGGCATGATCGGCGTGGTGATCCCCGATCTCCACGGCGAATTCTTCTCCGAACTGCTGCGCGGCATGGACCGCGAGGCGTCGGAGCGCGGGCTGTACCTGATGCTGATGAGGATGCACGGCGACGCGGCGCGCGGTGTGGCGGCGCTGAACGCGATGCGCGGTCGGGTCGACGGGCTGCTGGTGATGGCGCCTCAGGTCGCGGCGGACGAGCTGCTCGCGCACCTGCCGCGCGACATGCCCGCGGTGCTGCTGAACTGTGCGCCGGGGCAGCCCGGCCGCGCCGAACTGCGCATCGACAACGCCGCCGGCGCCGCCGCGATCGTCGAGCATCTGATCGCGACCGGCCGCCGCCGGCTGGTCCATATCACCGGCCCCGAGGGGAATATCGATGCCGAGGAACGCTGTCGCGGCGCGCGCGACGCCTGTGCGCGTGCGGGCGTGACGCTGCGCATCCTGCCGGGTGACTTCAACGAACCCTCGGGCATCGCCGCCGCCGCGACCCTTCTCGACGAGGGGTGCGACGCGGATGCGATCTTCGCCGCGAACGACATGATGGCGATCGGCGCGATGATGACGCTGAAACGGGCCGGGATTGCCGTTCCGGAGCAGATTGCGATCGCCGGTTTCGACGACATCCCGCTCGCCCGGCTCATCACGCCGTCGCTGACCACCGCAAGCATCGACATCGCGGCCTTCGGTGCGCGCGGCGTCGCACGGCTGGCAGGCGCGATTGCCGGGCAGGACGATGGCCTACCCGAGCAGCGCGTCCCGGTCGTCGTCATACGGGAATCGACCGGCCAGCCCGACCCGGCACGACCCAACGCATTTCTATCCACAATCCACAACGAGACACCCGATCAATCGGGAACAGGGGAACGACCATGACCAAGATGATGTTGCGTGCGGCAGCGCTTTCGCTGACGGCGCTGTCCGGCGGGGTGCTGTTCGCCCCAGCGCCGGCAGCCGCCCAGGTCGGCCAGGCGTCGTTACGCGGCACGATCACCGCGCCGGCGGACAATCCGGTCGTCGAGGTCACCGCGGTCGAGGTCGCGACCGGCCTGCGTCGCACGGTGCCCGCTGACGCCGCTGGCGGCTACAACTTCGCGTCGCTGCGCGCAGGCACCTATCGCCTCGAGATCAAGCAGCGCACCGGTATGCGCAATTCCGACAGCTTCACGCTGCGCGTCGGGCAGAGCGCCGGGCTCGACCTCGACCTGTCGAGCGCCGCGACGCCCCCCGCCACGCAGCCGGCCACGCCCGGTGCCGAACCCGATCCGACGGCGGACACCGGGGCGACCCCGGCGGCCGGCGGCACGGGCGACGAGATCGTCGTCACCGGCAACCGGATCCGCTCGCTGTCTGGCGGCCAGGTCGGCAGCAACATCACACAGCGGCTGATCGAGCAACTGCCGCAGAACAACCGCAACTTCCTTGCCTTCGCCGATCTCGCACCGGGCGTCCGCTTCATTGAGGACGCCAGCGGCGCGTCGCGCATCCAGGGCGGCGGCCAGGACAGCCGCACCGTGAACGTCTTCGTCGATGGCGTCAGCCAGAAGGATTACGTCCTCAAGAACGGCATCACCGGCCAGGATTCGTCGCCCGGCAACCCCTTCCCGCAGCTCGGCATCGGCGAGTATCAGGTGCTGTCGTCCAACTACAAGGCGGAGTTCGACCAGGTCAGCTCGGTCGCGATCACCGCGGTGACCAAGTCGGGCACGAACGAATTCCACGGCGAGGGCTTCTTCGATTACACCAACCAGAAGCTGCGCGACCGTCGCCCGAGCGAGATTTTCCCGACCACGATCCCGAAGGTGGACACGAGCAACAAGCAGTTCGGCGCGGCCCTGGGCGGCCCGATCATCAAGGACAAGGCGCACTTCTTCTTCACCTATGAAGGCAAGCGCATCACCAGCCCGTACGACGTGCGACCCGAGAACGGCTATCCGGTCGCGTCGATCCCCGAACAATATCGGGACGATTTCGGTACCTTCGCGCAGCGGTTCAAGGAAGACCTGTACTTCGGCAAGATCGATATCGTGCCGACCGACAATGATCTGATCGAGCTGTCGGGCAAATATCGCAACGAATCCGGGCTGCAGAACGCGACGGGCATCAACGCCGCGAGCACGTCGACGCTGAACAAGGTCGTCGACAAGCGCGGCCTGCTGCGCTGGCAGCATACGGGAAATACTTGGATCAACGACGCGCGCGTCTCGTATGAGGATGTGGTCTTCTCGCCGACGCCCGCGACCGACGGCATCACGCAGTTCTTCCAGGCGACGCAGCGGATCGGCAGCGGCACGCAGCGCACCGATCTGCTTCGCGCCGGCGCCGGTGGCAATTTCCAGACCAAGGGTCAGAAGGGCTGGACCGTCCAGGACGATTTCACCTTCACCGGCCTTCAGGGGCACACGATCAAGGTCGGCGCCAAGGCGAAATGGGTGAAGCTCAACACGCGCGAGCAGAACCTGACCAACCCGCAATATACCTATGACGTCAACGCAATCCCCGGCGTCGCCTTCAACGACACGCTGCCCTACCAGCTCCAGTTCGGCGCCGCCGTCGCGGCGGGCAATCCCAACGTCCGGTCGAACAATTTCCAGATCGGTTTCTATGCGCAAGATGATTGGGACGTCACCGATCACCTAACGCTCAATCTTGGCCTGCGCTGGGATTATGAGCGGACGCCGGCCTATCTCGATTATGCCACCTCGGCAGAGAATGTCGCAGCAGTGTCACCCGCCAATTACGGCAACCTCACTGGCGCCGACTACGACATCAACGACTATATCTCGACCGGCAACAACCGGAAGGCGTTCAAGGGTGCGTGGCAGCCGCGGCTGGGCTTCACCTATCGCTTCGACGAAGCCGGACGCTTCTCGATGTTCGGGGGCTATGGCCGCTCCTATGATCGCAACCAGTTCGACTTCCTGCAGCAGGAGGTCAGCCAGGGCGCGTATCAGGTCCGCACGTTCAACTTCATCGGCAATGATTCACTCAACCCCTGCGTGCCGAGCCAGACCTGTATCGCATGGGATCCGGTCTACCTGACCGAGGCCGGACGTCAGCAGCTGGCAACCTCTGCGAGCGGCGGCGGCCGCGCGATCGTCATGATGAACAACGACCTGAAGCTGCCCTATTCGGACCAGTTCAGCCTCGGTCTGCGCGGCCGTTTCTCTCCGGTCGAACTCGAACTGGGCTTCACGCATATCGAGAGCAATGACGGGTTCGCATTCCTGCTCGGCAACCGCCGCCCCGATGGAAGCTTCTTCTTCAACGATCCGGCCAACCCGACCGACGTACCGCAGTCGCCGTTCTCCTTCTCGCCGAACGGCTTCGGGTCGATCATTCTCGCACCAATGGCCTGAAGACCAATTCCGATGCCGTCTATTTCAAGCTGACCAAGACCTATTCGGCGGCCTCGCCGTGGAGCATCGACGCGACCTACACCTACACGCAGGCCGACGAGAACCGCCAGTTCGGCGAAACATATTCGCTCGATTTCGCCCAGCTCTCCGATTATCCGACCTTGCGCTCGTCGGGCGTGCCGCGTCACCGGTTCGTCATCGCGGGCAGCGTCGATACGCCGATCGGGGTGACGATCTCGACCAAGTTCCAGATCGAATCGCCGATCTATCTCAAGGCGTTCATCGACAATTCGGATCCGTTCTCGCGAACGCTGGTCGGGCGCGAGGCCGATGGCCTTGGCGATCTCTGGGGTCGCCGACAGCTCGATTTCGCGTTCACGAAATATGTCCCGCTCGGCTTCATCTCCGATCAGACCAGGATCCGCATGCGGCTCGATATCCTGAACGTGATGAACGACCGCAATTACGTCGATTTCAACAACAGCCCGCTTGATCCGAATTACGGTCGGCGGTCGACCTACAGCACGGGCGGCAACGCTCCGCGCACGGTCAAATTGTCGGCGGGTTTCTCCTTCTGACCTGCCCCCGGGGGACGTGGCCCAGCCACGCCCCCGCTTTTTTTTTTGAAGACCAGACCCGAAGGATATCATGATCGATCGCAGGCAGATGCTGGGCCACAGCACGCTCGGCCTGGCGGGACTCATGGCCGGCTGCGCCGCGCCGTTCCGCCCCAGTGCTCCCCTCCCCAGCGCGCCCCTACCCCGCCCCGGGACCATCGCCACGCCGATGCCGAGCGCCTTGCTCGCGGACCTCCATCACCGCAGCTTCCGCTATTTCTGGGACACGACCGATCCCGTCACGGGTCTTGCACCCGATCGTTGGCCGACCCCGTCCTTCGCGTCGATCGCCGCGGTCGGCTTCGCGCTCACCGCCTATCCGATCGGGGTCGAGAATGGCTGGATCACGCGCGACCAGGCGCGCGCGCGGACCCTGGCCACGCTCGAATTCTTCGCGGCCGCCCCGCAGGGCGACAGCCGCAGCGACGACAGCGGCTTCAAGGGCCTGTTCTACCATTTCCTCGGCAGGACCAAGGGTCACCGCTTCGCGCGGGCCGAACTGTCGACAATCGACACTGCGCTGCTGATCGGCGGGGTGCTGTTCGCACAGAGCTGGTTCGATACCGAACATCCGGGCGACGTCCGGATCCGTGCGCTGGCGGACCAGCTCTATGCCGCGATCGACTGGACCTGGATCACCCCGCGTGCACCGTTCATGGCGATGGGCTGGCATCCCGAAAGCGGCTTCATCCCGCATGACTGGAACATCTACAACGAAGGCCTGCTGCTCTATATCCTCGCGCTCGGCTCGCCGACGCACGCGCTGCCGGCAGAGAGCTGGGATGCGTGGACGAGCCGGTTCGACGCGCAGTGGGGCGACCGCTGGGGCGGCGAGCCGCACGTCCAGTTTCCCGCGCTGTTCATCCATCAGTACAGCCATTGCTGGATCGACTTCCGCGGTATTCGCGACCGCTACATGACGGCGAAGGGCATCGATTATTTCGAGAACAGCCGCCGCGCCGTCCGCGCGCAGCGCGCCTATGCGATCACCAACCCCGAAGGCTGGGTAGGCTATGGCCCCGACGTCTGGGGGCTCACCGCGTGTGACGGCCCCGGCGATTTCGCCATCGACATCGGTGGCCGCCGCCGAGAATTCTTCAGCTATGCAGCCCGCGGCGTCGGCGACCGGGACGACGGGACGCTGGCCCCGACCGCGGCGGCGGCATCGATCGCGTTCGAACCCGAATTGTCGAGCCGTGCGATCGAGACGATGCACGCCCGCTACGGCGCCCGCATCTACGGCAAATACGGCTTTCTCGATTCGTTCAACCCGACGCTGACGGCCACGTCGGTGCCGCTCAAGCATGGCAGCGTCAATCCCGCTGCGGGGTGGGTGGACGACGATTATCTTGGCATCGACCAGGGCGCGATCGTGGTCATGATGGAGAATTGGCGCACCGGCCTCGTCTGGACGACCATGCGCCGCAATCCGCATATCCGCCGCGGGTTGCAGCGCGCGGGGTTTACCGGGGGCTGGCTGACCTGATCGCCGCACCGGGCGATGACGCGATAACAGGTGCGCACGGCCGGCTCGGGCGCGATAGGATGACGCATGCATCGCCCCAGGACCACCATCCGCCAGCTCAGCTATTTCGTCGCGCTTGCCGAAAACGGCAGCTTCACCCGCGCGGCCGAACGGATGGGCGTGTCGCAGCCGTCGCTCTCGCAACAGATCCGCGCGCTCGAGACGATTCTCGGTGCGCCGCTCTTTGAGCGCGGCGGGCCTGCGATCCCGACGCCGCTCGGCCGCGAGCTTCTCGAGCGCGCGCGTCGGATCCTGTTCGACCTTGCGGACCTGGAGGAAGTGCGCGTCGCTTCAGCGGACGCGCTGGTCGGGACGATCCGGCTGGGCGTATCGCCGACGCTCGGCGCCTATCTGCTACCGACCTTCGTCGCGCGTCTGCACCGTGACCATCCGACGCTGCGCATCCATGTCCGCGAAGGCCTGCCCTCCGCGCTGACCGCGGGACTCGCGGCGGGTGACCACGACCTGATCCTCGCACAGCTGCCGGTCGCCGGGCGCGGATTCCACACCGAGCGTCTGTTCCGTGAGGCGCTGTATCTGGCGATGGCGGCGGACCATCCGCTGGCCCCCAAGGCTGGAATCGAGATGGCCGATCTGCGCGGCCAGAACCTGCTGACGCTCGTCGCGGACTATCGCCTCGCGCAACAGGTCGCCGCGATCGCCGGCGAAGTCGGCGCGGTCGTGCTCAATGATTACGAGGGCACCAGTCTCGACGCGATCCGGCAGATGGCCGGGATGGGCATGGGACTGGCCCTGCTGCCCGAGCTCTATGTCCGCCAGGAAGTGCGCGACGGCGACGACGTAACCGTGCGGCCGTTCAACCAAGGTCGCCAATATCGCGAGATCGGGCTCCTGTGGCGCATCGGCGCGGGCCGTGCTCCCGCCTATCACCTGATCGCCGACCTGTTGCGCGCGGTCGGCCCATAGGTTTATCCTATCGACGATATAGCCGCCCCGTAGTTGCATCAATAAGGCTGTGCGGCGATTCTAATTGCGGGCTCGAGCAGTTGGATGACGCAGGTGGCAGGCAAACGAATCGGATGGCGTGAAGCGCGCGGCTGGCTGGGCGAGATCGTTGCACCCGATACGCCCTATCTCCGCCTCGCAATGGTGTACGGCGTCGCGATCAGCCTGTTGTCGCTCGCCACGCCGATCTCGGTGCAGCTGCTGATCAACAGCGTCGCCAACACCGCGCTGCCCGCACCGTTATGGACGCTGGCCGGGCTGTTGCTCGTGCTGCTGCTGTTCGTGGCCGGGCTCAGCGCGATGCGCTTCTGGGTCATGGCGCTGTTCGAACGGCGGTTCTTCGCGCGCGTCGTCGCCGAAATCACCGAACGCGCCGTCCACGCGCAGAACCCCTTCTTCGCCGATCAGAATCGCGGCGACCTGTTCAACCGCTATTTCGATCTCGTCGTGGTGCAGAAGGCGGTGCCGAGCCTGGTGATCGGGGCGTTCACGATCATCCTCCAGTCCGCGGTCGGGCTGGTCGTGACGAGCTTCTACCACCCCTTCTTCCTCGCGTTCAACGCCCTGCTGATCCTGCTGGTGCTCGCGATCTGGACGATCTGGTCGCGCGGATCGATCCGCTCCGCGGTCGCGCTCAGCCACGCCAAGCATGAGGCCGCCCGCTGGCTTGAAAGCCTGGGCGGATCGAACGGCTTCTACAAATCCAGCCGCCATCTCGATTTCGCGATGGATCGGTCCGAAGCCGTCACTGCAACCTATGTTGACCGGCACGAACGCTATTTCCGCTACAGCTTCGCGCAGACCGTGGCCTTCCTGCTGCTCTATGCCTTTGCCAGTGCGGCGCTGCTCGCGCTCGGCGGCAATCTGATCCTGCGCGGCGAATTGTCGATCGGACAGCTGGTCGCGGCCGAGCTGATCCTGAGCGGCGTCTTCTACGGCGTGTCGCAGCTCGGCTGGTATCTCGACACGCTCTACGACCTGATCGCGAGCGCGGAGGAATTGTCGCTGCTGTTCGCGATTCCCCAGGAACAGGCGGCCGCCACCGCGGGACAGGCGCCCGCCGATGGCGCGGTCCGGCTCGAGGCGGTCGAAGTGGAGGGTGCGCGCTTCGACTTCTCGCTGGCGGCGGGCGAACAGCTCGTCACGCTGGCGGATGGCGGGGCGGAACGGTTGCTGGCGATGGTGCTCAAGCGGCACATCGTGCCCGAGCGCGGGCTGGTCACGGTCGGGGGCGCCGACATGGCGACGTTCGACATGTACCTGTTGCGATCCGCGGTGATGGTGCTCGACCGGCCGACGATCGTCGAGGTGACGATCCGCGAATATCTGTCGCTTGCCGCGGCGGCGGGATCCGACCCGGGCGGGATGCTCGAAGTCCTCGATGCCGTGGGCCTGCGTGAACGGGTTGCACAGTTCCCGCACGGGCTCGACACCCCGCTTGCCGCGTCGGGCTATCCGCTGGCGATCGGCGAGGTCGTCGCGCTCAAGCTGGCCAGCGCGCTGCTCGTGCGACCACGCGTGCTGATGCTCTCGCAGCTGTGCGACCTGATCCCCGCGGAGCGGCTGGCGGACGTGCTGCGTCGGTTGAAGGCAGCCGGGACGACCACCCTGCTGTGTACCGGCCGGCCCGAAGACATCGTCCTTGATGGCTGGTTCCGGCTCGAACCGCATCGCCAGCGACGCTTCGCCACCCATGCCGCGCTGATCGCCGACGCGCATACGGAGTCGAACGATGCCGTATAGTCCCGATCGCGTCGCACATTTCCCGACACTGGCGAAGATGCGCGCCCCGCGCAGCGCGGTGACGGTCGCGTGGCTGCTGTTTATCGGCATCGCGGTCGCGATCGCGATCATGGCGCTGGTCCCCTGGGTTCAGACCGCCAATGGCACCGGCCAGGTCGTCGCGCTCGATCCCGACGATCGCCAGCAGCAGGTGACGGCGTTCGTGCCGGGCCGCGTCGAACGCTGGTACGTGCATGACGGACAGCATGTCGAACGCGGCGATCCGATCGCCCGCGTCGTCGATCTCGACCCCGATCTGCTGTCGCGTCTGCGCGCCGAACGGGCGCAGGTCGAGGCGGAGATCGCCGCGGTCCAGCAAAGCCGCGCGGTCGCCGGCATCGACGTTTCGCGTACCGCGCAGCTGTTCGCCGAGGGGCTGGCGGCACGGCGCGACTATGAGCAGACCCAGATCAAGGTCGCCGATGCAGGCGCCAAGCTGGCCGAGGCGCGCGCCAAGCTCAACCGGATCGACATCCAGCTCAACCGCCAGTCCGCCCAGATGGTCCGCGCACCCCGCGACGGTCGCGTCCAGCAGCTCAACGCCACGACTGGCGGATCGATGGTGTCGCCCGGTACGGTGCTCGCGGTGATCGCGCCCGAGCGCGTCGAACGCGCGGTCGAGCTGTTCGTCGACGGCCGTGACGTGCCCGTGCTGCGTCCCGGCCGACCAGTCCGCCTCGAATTCGAGGGCTGGCCTGCGATCCAGTTCAGCGGCTGGCCGTCGGTTGCACAGGGCATGTTCGACGGCCGCGTCCGCACGATCGATCCCAATGCCGCGCCAGACGGGCTGTTCCGCATCCTGGTCGAGCCCCAGCCCGGCAAGCCCGCCTGGCCCGCGCGCGAATTCGTCCGGCCCGGCGGCAAGGTGCGTGGCTGGGTGCAGGGCGAGACGGTGCTGGTCGGCTATGAACTCTGGCGCCAGCTCAACGACTTCCCGCTCGAATTCGGCCGGCGTCCGGCCGCGGCAGCCTATGGCGCGGCAAAGGGCGAGGCCAAGGGCATGGACGCGAAGGCCTCCGACGAGGAGGGCGGCAAGAAGTGACCCGCTTCCTCGTCGCGCTGCTGATGCTGCTGTCCCCGGTGGCAGCGATCGCGCAAGCCGCCCCACTGACACTCGACGAGGTGCTGCGTGCCTCCGCGCGGTCGGCCCCGCAGATCGTCGAGGCACTCGCGCGCGTCCGCCAGGCGGAGGGGCGATCGCTGTCGGCGGACGGCGCGTTCGACACGGTGTTCGACGTCGACGGCAAGTCGCGCGTCGCGGGCTATTATGACGGCACGGTGGTCGAGAGCCGTGTGACGCGGCCGCTGACGACCAATGGCGGCTATGTCTATGGTGGCTACCGCGCGTCACGAGGCACTTTTCCTGTCTATGAGGATCAAGCCTATACCAACCGGCTGGGCGAGGCCAAGGTCGGCGCGCTGTTCGCCCTGCTGCGCGACCGCGTGGTCGACGAACGCCGGACGCGGCGCAGCGTCGCCGGCGCGGACATCGACGTCGCACGGTTCGAGGCGCAGATGGTCGCGATCGGCGTTCAGCGCCGCGCGGTCGACGCCTATCAGGCCTGGGTCGCCGCAGGGTTGCGCTGCGTGCCTATCGCGACCTGCTCGACCTTGCCGAGCGGCGGCGCGGCGCGATCGGGCGGCTGGTGACGCTGGGTGCACGACCCGAGATCCTGTTGACCGAAAACGACCAGAACCTTGTCCGCCGGCGCGCGCTCGTCGTGCGTGCCGAACAGGATATCGCCACCGCCGCCAACTCACTTTCGCTCTATCTGCGCGACGATGCGGGGGCGCCGCTGCTCGTATCACCCGACCGGCTGCCCGCGGACACGAGCGCACTTGCCGGCGTCGCGCCGACCGGATCGAGCGCGGCAGCGGTCGCGCGGCCGGATTACCGGGCGATCCTGACTCGGATCGATCAGTCGACCGCGCGGCTGATGCTGGCGGAAAACGATCTGTCGCCCCGGCTCGACCTGCGCGGCGAAGTCGGCAAGGATGTCGGCCCGGTCGGTCTGGGCGGACCGAACCGCACGCCGCTCGAAGCGGCGGTCGGCTTCCGCTTCAGCGTCCCGCTTCAGAATCGCGCCGCCAAGGGACGCGTGGCCGAAGCCCGCGCCGAGATCGACGCACTGGCACAGCGCAGCCGCTTCCTTCGCGACCAGATCGCAATCGAGGTCGAAGGCATCGTCATCGCGGTCGGCGCGACCGAACGGCTTGCCGGGATCGCGGAGGAGGAACGCAGCCTTGCCGACCGGCTCGCTGTCGCCGAACGCCGCCGCTTCGAACTGGGATCGGGCGACTTCTTCCTGGTCAACCAGCGCGAGGAGACCGCGACCGATGCGCGCGTCCGCCTGATCGACGCGCAGGCGCGGATCGCCTCCGCGCGCGCCGAGCTCGCCGCCGCGACGGCCGACCGTGTCGCACTGGGGCTGGACCGCTAGGCCCCGCCCCGGCTCACTCAATAGGCCAGCGCGCAGCCATCGGCGCGCATCTCGCTCGCCGCGGCATAGACGCGGGTGTTCCCGTCCATCCGGTGTTCGACACATTCATAGCGCCCGAAGCCGCCATCGGGATCGCCGATCGTCCACCCCATGTCGACCAGCCGCTTCCGCGTCGCGATCGGCACGCCGGTCTCGAGCCGGAGCAGCCCCGTGGGCCCGAGCCCGGGCGTATCCTCGCCCATCGATTGCGACGATCCCTCGTGATGCCAGCGCGGCGAATCCCCTGCCGACTGGATTTCGAGCCCATAGTCGACGCGGTTGACGATGATCTGCGTCTGCCCCTGCGGCTGCATGTCGCCGCCCATCACCCCGAAGCTCATCCACGGCGCGCCCTTGCGCGTCGCGAAGCCCGGGATGATCGTCTGGAACGGCCGCTTGCCCGGCGCATAGATGTTCGGATGACCGTCCTTGAGACTGAACAGCTGCCCGCGATCCTGAAACATGAAGCCAAGGCCATCGGCGACGAGGCCCGATCCCATCCCGCGGAAATTGGACTGGATCATCGACACCATCATGCCGTCCTTGTCCGCGCAGCTGAAATAGGTGGTGTCGCCGTGGCTCGGCGCCTGCCCCGGATAGACCGGGGTCAGCAACCGGTCGGGGCGGATCAATTTGGCGCGCTGTGCGGCATAGTCCTTGGAGATCAGCCACTCGACCGGCACCTTGGCGAAGTGCGGATCGGCATAATAGCGCGCGCGATCCTCATAGGCGAGGCGCTTGGCCTCGGCCTGCAAGTGGATCGACAGCGCGGACTGGAAGCCTGCACCCTTCAGGTCGAACCGCTCGAGGATGTTGAGCATCTGTAGCGTCGCCAGCCCCTGCGTGTTCGCGCCGAGCGCGTGGACGGTCGTGCCGCGATAGTCGGTCGTGCTGGGCGCGATCCATTCCGAATGGTGCGCGGCGAGGTCCGCCGCCGACAGCCACCCGCCGATCCGCTTGAAGTAGCGCTCGATCGTCTGCGCGATGTCGCCCTCATAGAACGCATCGCGTCCACCGCTGGCGATCGCGCGATAGGTGCGTGCGAGGTCGGGGTTGCGGAACACGCCCCCCGCCGCCGGCCCCTTGCCGTCCGCCAGCCCATAGGTACGCAGCGCATTGACGGACTCCTCCAGCCCGTTCCCCGGACGGCGAAACGCGGTGAGGCTGCGGCGGATGTAATAGGCAATGATGTCGGGCACCGGCGCGCCCGCTTCGGCGAGCGCGATCGCGGGCTGGAACAGGTCCGCCCAGGGCAGCTTCCCGTAGCGCTGGTGCATCGTCCACCACGCATCGACCGTCCCCGGCACCGACACGCTAAGTGCGCCGAGCGGCGGCAGTGCGCCGTTCCTGGCGCGCGATCGCACCGTTTCCAGGCTCAGGCCGCGCGGCGATGCGCCCGACCCCGCGAGGCCGACCACCGCCTTGGCCTTGGGATCCCAGATCATCGCATAGGCATCCCCACCGATCCCGCTCGACGTCGGCTCGAGGAAGCCGAGACACGCGTTGATCGCGATCGCCGCATCGACCGCCGACCCACCCGACCGCAGGATGTCGATTCCCGCCTGCGTCGCGAGCGGATGCGCGGTCCCCGCCGCGCCGTTGAGGCCGTAGACCGCGGTGCGCGACGCGAAGCTCGCGCCGATCGGCCGGTCGCCGGCATGGACGTCGGGGCGCAGGAAGCGCTCCTCGCCGGGCGCCCAGAATGTAGGATTGGTATCCGTCGCGGGTGCTGCCCCCTGACCCGGGCCGGGGGCGGGGTCGGTGCTGGCTGTACCGCGCTGCGCAGATGCGAGTGTCGGAAGCAGCGCCGTCGCCGGCAGCGATGCGATGAAGGTGCGACGATGCATTGGCGAACTCCCAGGACCCGGCATGGTTGTTGCCCGCAGGGGCGATCGGCGCAAGTGGCTGAAATCGGCGGCGCGTCGACGGATCAGCGCCGGCGTCCGGCCGCGACGACCTGAAGCAGCACCGCCGCCGCGGACAAGGCCGCGCCCAGGCCCGTGACCGCGACCCAGCCGTCCATGTGCCATGCCCAGGTCGCGCCGGCGGATCCCGCCGCGCCGCCGAGGAACATCGCCCCCATGAAGATCGTGTTGAGCCGGGCGCGGGCCTCGGGCCGCAGCGCGTAAACCACATGCTGGTTGGAGACGAGCGCGCTCTGCACACCGAAATCGAGCAGGATCACGCCGACCACCAGCCCGGCAATCGAACTCCACAGCGCAAAGACCGCCCAGCTTGCCAGCGTCAGCACGGCCCCGAGCAGGATCACCAGCCTGGGACCGCGGCGGTCGGCGATACGCCCGGCGACCGGCGCGGCGAGCACGCCGACCGCGCCGACCACCCCGAACAGACCCGCGATATCCGCCCCCAGACCGAAGCGCGGACTCTGCAGATGGATCGCGAGGATCGTCCAGAACACGCTGAACGCGCCGAACAGCAGCGCCTGCGTGATGGCGGCCTTGCGCAGCGCGCCGAACTCCCGCCAGAGACCGCCGAGCGACCGCAGCAGCCCTGCATAACCGAGATCCGCGGTCGGGACGCTGCGCGGCAGCCGCAACGCCATCACCACCCCGCGCCAAGCGCCATCGGCACGCCCAGCCAGAACATCGCTCGCCACCCGGCATGCGTCGCGACGAAACCCGCCAGCGTCCGGCTGAGCAGGATGCCGCACAACAGCCCCGCCATGACCGTCCCGACCGTTGCACCGCGTCGTTCCGGGCTTGCGAGATGCGCGGCGAACGGCACGACCTGTTGCGCGACGGTCGACAATATCCCGACGAGCAGCGACGCGGCGATCAGCATCGCCGCGCTCGGGGCGATCGCCGCGAGGATCAGGGCCGCGGCCAGCCCCAAGAACTGCACGACGATCAGGCGCCGGCGTTCGACCAGGTCGCCGAGCGGCACCAGCAGGAACAGCCCCGCGGCATAGCCAAGCTGCGTCGCGGTCGGCACCAGGCTGGTCGCGGCCCCGGGCAGGTCGCGCTCGATGATCCCCAGCATGGGCTGGTTGTAATAGATATTGGCGACGGCAACGCCGGCCGCCGCGGCCATCACGAACGTCAGCCCCCGACCGAGATGGTGTCCGCCCGGCGGGCCTGGCATCGACGCATCCGGCTCCAAGGGGCCACGGTCGTCCGCAATACTCGTCATACCAAATTCCTCTGCGACCGCGTGCCCGCTATGTGGACCATGGTGCAATGCCCGATAAGAGCGCGTCAGTGGCGAAGATGGGGTCGCGATCAGCGGCGCATCAATGCGGTGCGGAAGGTAATCGCGAACCGGGTCCGCCCCGGCCGCGACGCGAGCACCACCCGCGTCGCGTGCGCCTCCGCGACCTGCGCGACGATCGCCAGCCCCAGCCCGCTGCTGGCGGATGCGGCACGATCGCGTTTCCAGAAACGGCGAAAGATCGACGGCTGATCCGCCTCGGGGATGCCGGGGCCGTCGTCGCAGACCGCCAGCGTGCCGTCTGTCCCGATCGTCACGTCGATCCGACAGCCAGGACCGCTATGCTTGACCGCATTCTCGATCAGGCAGCCCAGCGCCTTGGCGATCCAGGCCGCATGGCCCGCGACCATCACGCTGTCCGCCTCCGTCGACAGCGCGATCGACTTGCCCTGACGGATCGCCAGCGGCGCGATCGAGGCCACGCCGTCGGTCGCTATCGCGACGAGATCGACCGATGCCGCGGTATCCAGCGCGACGGTTTCGAGCTCGGCGATCTCCAGCACCTGCTCGACGATGCGGCCGAGCGTGTCGAGATCGCTGCGCAGCGTCGCTCGCAACGTCGCATCCTCGACCTCCTCAACACGAAGCCTGGCCACCGCGATCGGCGTGCG
Source organism: Sphingomonas sp. Ant20 (assembly GCF_000783375.1). NCBI lineage: Bacteria > Pseudomonadati > Pseudomonadota > Alphaproteobacteria > Sphingomonadales > Sphingomonadaceae > Sphingomonas > Sphingomonas sp. Ant20. The sequence goes on along the minus strand of NZ_JRVI01000184.1, from coordinate 36,919 downwards.
CAGTTCGTGCGCCGCATCGGCGATGAAGTCGCGCTGCATGCGGTAGCTCGACGTCAGACGCTCCAGCAGCGCATTGACCGCACGCGCGAGCGGACGCACCTCGGCCGGAAGCCGGTCGTCATGCAGCCGCAAATCGAGCGGCAGCGCATCGTCCGTCCGCAGCGATGCGGAGGCTCGCCGTACCGGCGCGACCGCACGCCGGATGATCAGCACGTCGATCGCCAGCAGAACCAGCAGGACCGGCGTCACGATCGCCAGACCGTAGAGCAGGAACTGCGCCAGCAGGTCGTCGAGAATATAGTCCGGGTGGGTCAGGTTCTGCAGGACGACGATCCAGACACGCGCGCTCCCGACGCGCACCGGGCTGCTGGCGCCGGCATAGAAGGCGTGCCGCGACTGCCGGCGGAAGAAACGCTCCTCGTCGCTCAGCGGGATGGCAGCGAGCGGCACCAGGATCGGCGAGTCCGACCGGAACAGGACCGCACCACGCGGATCGACGATGCGGAATGCAAAGCCCGCCCCCGGCGCGAACACCGCGGCGCTGGTCCCGTCCTGGGTCAGGTGCAACCTTCCGGTCGCGTCCTGCGACAGCGCCTGGCGCAGGGCCTGGGCATGGACGTGGACCGTCTGATGCTGGATCCGCGCCGCCGTCGTGTCGAGAAACAGATAGACCCCGCCGGCCACCGCGACGGCGGTGATCAGCACCGCGATCGCGTGCCAGCGCAGGATCTGCGCCATCAGCGACCGTGGCGGCCGCGTCACGCGTCCCGCTCCAGCATCATGTAGCCGACTCCTCGGACCGTAACGATATCCGCGGTCGCCTGCGACTCCGCCAGGCGACGCCGCAGCCGGTGGACATAGACCTCGACCGCATTCGACCCGAGATCGTCGGCGAGCCCGAACAGCAATTGTTCGAGATGCTGCTTGGTCACCACCCGGCTCGTGCGGCGGATCAGCCCGGCGAGCACCTCCAGTTCGCGCGCGGACAAAACGGTCGGCCGGCCGGCAACGGTGACCTCGCGCGTTGCCGGATCGAACCGGACATTGCCGCAATCGATCGTCCGGTCGACAATCGTGCCGCTGCGCCGGAGCAGCGCCTGGATGCGCGCGAGCAGTTCCTCGGGCGCGAACGGCTTGGCGAGATAGTCGTCGGCCCCCGCCTCAAGCCCGGTCACGCGGTGTGCGACGCTCGCCCGCGCGGTCAGCGCGATGACCGGCGTGGGATCGTCGCGGTCACGCAATTCGCGCACGACCGACAGGCCATCGCCGTCCGGCAGCCCGAGATCGAGGATGACCGCGGCATAGCGCGTATAGGACAGGATCAGCCGTGCATCGGCGGCCGTCGCGGTCGCGTCCGCGGCATAGCCCGCCTCGCCGAGCAGCCGGATCAGCATCGTGACCAGATCGGCATGGTCCTCGACGATCAGGATCCGCATCGACGCTCCCCGGTCGGGCTGCCCGGAGCGCACCGCCCGCGCCGATGGCCGCCTGTAAGGCTGGCGTAAGCCGGACGGGATAGGCCGACCGATCCTCGATCCCGATCGATGTCGCGCGATGCGCCGTCAGCAAAAATCAGAGTGTCTCCATGTCCGATATCCTTGGCCCGTTCGAACGGCTTGCAGCGACCCGCGCCGCGGTGTCCCGCGTCCGTGCGGCGCCCTACCAGCCGCGCCGGGTCGCCCTGTTCTCGGGCAACTACAACTATCTGCGCGACGGCGCCAACCAGGCGCTCAACCGCCTTGTTGGGTATATTGAGCGCGACGGCGTCGACGTCCGGGTCTATTCACCGACATCGCCCCGCCCCGCCTTTGACCCCAAGGGCACATTGGTGTCGGTCCCGTCGGTTCGCATTCCGGGTCGCGGCGAGTATCGGCTGGGGCTCGGATTGCCGGCGGCGGTCCGGCGCGATGTCGAATGTTTCCGCCCCGACATCGTCCACCTGTCCGCCCCCGACTGGACCGGCGTTGCCGCGCAGCGGCTGGCGCGGACGATGGGCGTCCTGGTCGTCGTCAGCCTGCACACGCGGTTCGAGACCTATGCGCAATTCTATGGTGCGGGATTGATCCGGCCAACGATGGAACGGCATCTCGACCGGTTCTACACCGGCAGCGACGCGATCCTCGTGCCCACCCCTCCCATCGCCGCCGAGTTTTCCGCCAAGGGGCTTGGCGAGCGGACACGTCTCTGGGGTCGCGGGGTCGATCGCGACGCCTTCTCTCCGCGCCACCGCGACCTGGCCTGGCGCCGGCACATGGGCATCGCCGACACCGACATCGTCCTGCTCTTCTTCGGCCGGCTGGTCCGCGAGAAGGGACCGGCGCTGTTCGCCGACATCGTCGACGCGGTTCGCAAGGGTAGCGGAGATCTGTGCGGATCATCCGCCACGATCCGGGCCGTGATCGTCGGCGACGGGCCCGAACGGGACTGGCTAACGCGGCGCCTGCCGGACGCGATCCTCCTCGGCAGCCTGTCGGGCGACAGACTGGCCCGCGCAGTCGCCAGCGCGGATATTTTCGTCAATCCGAGCATTACCGAAGCCTTTGGCAACGTGACGTTGGAAGCGATGGCATCGGGATTGCCGAGCGTGTGCGTCGACATCCCCAGCGGACGCAACCTGCTGCGCAAGGAAACGGGCATGTTCTTCGCCGCGAACGATCTCGATGCGGCGGTTGCCGCGGTTCGCCGTCTTGCGCTGTTCTCGGATCTGCGCGCGTCGATGGGCCGGGCCGCACGTGCGGCAAGCGCGGCCTATGACTGGGACACGGCGTCGGCGATGGTCCTCGACGCCTATCGTGCGCTATTGGGCACGGACACGGTGTCGGCAACCGCCGATCCGGGTGCCGCGCCGGCACTCTGGCGGAACCGGTTGGCCGCGGGCTGAGCGTCATGACAGAACAGTGCAGCGCCCGGACGCCGTCAGGCTGGCGACGTCTCCTGTCATCGTCGTCGGTGCGAACGGCAGCCGCTGCTGCCGCGATGCTCGCCGTCGTCGCGATCGCCCTGTCGGCGCTCGCAAGCCTGCTCGACGGGGTCGACTGGACCGACATCCGCGACGCGCTGACGCGGATCGGCTGGGTCCGGCTGCTGCTCGCGGCCGGGATCACCGCAACCAGCTACGGCGTGCTGACCGGCTATGACGTGATCGCGCTGCGGGTCATCGGGCGACGCGTCGCCTATCCCCGGGCGGCGCTCGCCTCGTTCACCAGCTATGTTTTCAGTCACAATTTCGGGTTCGCGCTGCTGACCGGCGGAACCGCACGGTTGCGGATCTACCGGCCCGCAGGGCTGACGATCGGCGAAGTCGGTCATGTCATGGTGCTGACCGGCCTGACCTTCTGGTCCGGGGTGCTCCTACTGCTGGGGATCGGGCTTGTCGCCAGTCCCGACAAGCTGGCGATTGCCGGCATTGCGATGTCCTACCCGGTCCACGCCGCGATCGGCACGGCGAGCCTTGCCCTGCTGGGCGTAGTGCTGATCCTGCTCCACCGGCGCGGCGGTCGGATGATCGTCGCATTCGGCCGCTCGATCCCCGTGCCTCGCACGCGGCAGGCGCTGATCCAGATGATGCTGGCGAGCATCGATCTCGTCCTCGCGGCGCTGGTCTTGATCGTCCTGCTGCCCGGCGCGTCGCTTGCCCTGCTTCCCGGCCTGTTGCTCGGCTATTTGGTGGCGATCACGACGGGACTCATCACCCACGCGCCGGGCGGCGTGGGCGTGTTCGAAGCGGTGATGCTGGCAAGCCTTCCCGAGATCGACCGCGCGACGCTGTTCGCCGCCTTGCTAGCCTATCGGATGGTCTATTTCCTGATCCCGCTGGCCATCGGATGGTGCTGTTCGCGCTTCATGAAGTCGACCTGCGGGCCCGCGTAAGGTCGGCGTAAGTCGGCGCGGCGATGAGCGCATGTCCTCATGCTCCAGCCATCGGAACCCGTCACCATGATCATCCGCGCGCGGCCCTGCGCCCCGTTCTCCCTCGCAGCGTTCTGCGCCCCCGCCCTCCTAGCCGCCAGCACCGGTGCGGCCGCGCAAACGCGATCGGCAGACGCCCAGCCGGTGCCGGGCGCGACCGCGATCGCGGGGGCGACGTCCGCGGCGATCCCCGCCATCCCCGAACCGATGATCTTTGACATGGTCCGGCCACTCGGCGCACGGCGCGGCGAGCTCGAGACCAACACGCTCGCCCAGGTCAATCTCAGCGGACCGTCGCGCCATGTCGAATGGGCTCCCGAGGTCGAATATGCGGTCGCCGACGGCTTTGCGGTCGAGCTTGAGCTGCCGTTCACCAATGGCCGGCCGACCGATCTCAAAATGGGGCTGCAGGGGACGTTCGGCACGTTTCGCGGCGGACGCAGCATCCACGGCGTCCAGTATCTCGGGCTTCACAATCGCAGCGACGGGGGCTGGTCGAGCAGCCTGGTCTATCTGCTCGGCAACCGCTTCGGCGAACGGTTGAGCACGATGACGATGATCGGCGCGGGCGACGTGACGCTCAGGAGCACGAAGGGCACCGGGCTGATCGTCAATCACTCGACATTCTGGGATGTCGATAACGGCACCGTGCTCGGGTTCGAGGTAAACCGGCAGACGGGGGCGAGCGGCCATTGGCTCCTGATGCCACAGCTGCACCGCGCGATCGGGCGGAAGGTCTCGGCGCAGATCGGTGCGGGCGCCGAACGGGCCGTGTCGGGTCCATTCCGACCGCGCGTCGGCCTGCGCATCATCCGCGAATTCTAAGGTGCCAGCTGCCACGCAGGCCGGGCCCGCTGGTGCCGGCACGCCCGACATGCCACACCCCTGACATATCAGAACAAGGAGTTATGAATGCGCGCCAGTGCCTGTTTGATCGCTCTCCTCCTCGTCACGACCAGCGCGGTCGTCTCCGGCGCCAGCGCGCAGACGCCGGGCACGCCCTATCACCGCGCGCCCGATGCGATCGCACGGGCGCTGGAGACACCCCCGACCCCAGGCGTCTCTGTCAGCCCCGACCACCGGACGCTCGCGATCCTCGGTCGCGAGAATCTTCCGTCGATCGCCAATCTGTCCAAACCGATCCTGCGGCTCGGTGGCTATCGCATCGATCCCGCGACCAACGGCCAGGCCGAGGTCCGCGTGCAGTGGCTGAACGCGCTGCAGTTCAAGGATCTGGCGAGCGGCAAGACCATTAATGTCGCGCTGCGGCCGGACTACGCTTTGCCGCACCCGACTGGTCGCCCGACGGCACCCGCCTCGCCTTCTACGCACAGCAGCCCGACGGTCTCTCGCTGTGGATCGCCGAGCGTGACGGCAGCGCGCGCATGGTGGCCAGCGGCCTGAACGGCACGTTCGGCACGCCGTTCGCCTGGATGCCCGACAGCACGGCGCTGATCGCCTACACCGTCCCCGCGAACCGCGGCCCCGCGCCGGTCGCCGGCGACACGCCGACGGGCCCCGTCGTCCAGGAAAGTGCAGGCCGATCGTCGGCGGCGCGAACCTATGAGGATCTGCTCGGCGATGCGCAGGACGAGGCCCTGTTCGATCATTATTTCACGGGCCAGCTCGTCCGGATCGCGCTGTCGGGTGCCGCCCGGCCGATCGGGGCACCCGGGCTCATCACCGAGTTCAGCGTCTCGCCCGACGGCCGGTATCTGCTGACCGAACGGCTCAAGCGCCCCTATTCCTATCTGCTGCCCGCGCGCTATTTCCCGACCGAGATCGCCGTCGCGACGATCGATGGCCAGCGGGTACGGACGCTGGTCGATCGCCCGCTCGCCGACGATCTTCCGGTCGACTTCGACGCCGCCGTCAAGGGACCGCGCGAGGCGATGTGGCGATCCGACGCCCCCGCCACGCTCGTCTGGGCGGAAGCGCTCGACGGCGGCAATCCGCGTGCGAAGGTCGCCTTCCACGACGTGGTCAAGATGCAGGCAGCACCGTTCGAAGCAGCGCCGGTCGATCTGGCGATGACCCCGGCGCGCTATGCGACGACCTTCTGGGGCGATGACGGCTTCGCGATGGTCGTCGATCGCGAATGGCGGTCGCGGACCGAACACCGGCTCGCGGTCGCACCGGCGCGACCGGGCCAGGCGCGCACGCTGCTGACCCGCAATTATCAGGACCAATATGGCGACCCGGGTCGGCCGGTCGTCGAATCGAACGCCGCGGGCAAACCGGTGATGCGCTTCACCCCGGACCATAAGGCCGTCTACGTCACCGGCGACGGTGCGACCAAGGCGGGCGCCTTCCCCTTCCTTGCGACGCTGCCGCTTACAGGCGGCGAACAGACGCGGCTATGGTCCGCCAAGCCGCCCTATTACGAAACCGTCGTCGCGATGCTCGACGATACCGGGCAGCGCATCCTCACGCGCCGCGAAAGTGCGAAGCTCGCCCCCAATTACGTCGTGCGCAGCGTCAGGGGCGGCAGTGCCAAGCCGGTCACCGCGTTCGCCGATCCTGCCCCGGTGTTCGCCGGCGTGACGCAGCGCACGATCACCTATCCCCGCGCCGACGGGCTTGCGCTGTCCGGGTCGCTCTACCTGCCCGCGGGCTATGATGCGAAGCGCGACGGGCCGCTGCCGACCTTGCTCTGGGCGTACCCCGCCGAATTCACCGATGCGAAGGTCGCCGGGCAGACCGTCGACCAGGGCAATCGCTTCGTGCGCCCACGCGGCATCAGCCACCTGTTCCTGCTGACCCAGGGCTATGCGATCCTCGACAATCCGGCGATGCCGATCATCGGCGAAGGCGGCACGGAGGCGAACGACACCTACGTCAAGCAACTCCAGCAGAATGCGCAGGCGGCGGTCGATGCCGTCGTCAAGCTCGGGGTCGCCGACCGGACCCGCATGGCGGTCGGCGGGCACAGCTATGGCGCGTTCATGACCGCCAATCTGCTCGCGCATACCGATCTCTTCCGCGCAGGCATCGCCCGGTCGGGCGCGTATAACCGCACGCTGACCCCGTTCGGTTTCCAGGCCGAACAGCGGACCTATTGGCAGGCGACGCGACCTATACCGAAATGAGCCCGTTCACCTATGCCGACCGGATCAAGGCGCCGATCCTGCTGATCCACGGCGGCGCGGACGACAATAGCGGGACCTTCCCGATCCAGTCCGAACGCATGTACGCTGCGCTCAAGGGCAATGGTGCGACCGTGCGCTACGTCGTCCTGCCGAACGAGCCGCACGGCTATCGCGCGCTGGAGTCGACCGAAGAGACGCTGTGGCAGATGACGGACTGGCTGGACCGCTACGTGAAGCCGAAGCCGGCAACGGAGACGGCGGAGCGCCGGCCGTGACCGGGCGGTGCTCCTTTCCGCAGGCTTGCGCGACCGCCGATCGCATCGCATCCCCACCCCATGTGTAATCGCGCGCGGTTCGAGGGCGAGCCCGAAACCCTGACCCAGGTCTTTGGCGCGGGCTGGCTGACGCCAAGGCCGATGGATAACCGGTTCAATCCGACCGAGCTCTATCCCAAAAGCCGCGCCTATGTGATCCGCGAGCAGGACGGGGCCCGCGGGCTCGACGTGATGCAGTGGGACGTGACCGCCGGGCAGGCGCCATGGCCGATGACCAATGTCCGCAACCTCGCGCTCCCACAGTGGAAAGCGCTCGCGGCGAACCCCGAAAACCGGTGCCTGATCCCGCTCACCGAATTCTGCGAATGGACGCCCGACCCCGTTGATCGCGGCGACGGGAAAAAGCCCATCAAGGGCGAGATGTGGTTCGACGTCATCGACCAGGACGTGTTTGCGATCGCCGGATTCTGGCGCCAGATCGGCGAGCAGCGCTATTTCGCGATGGTCACCTGCGACGCGAATGACCTGGTCGCGCCGATCCACCCCAAGGCGATGATCACCATCCTACATCCGGACAGTCACGCGCTCTGGCTCACCGGTCGCTACGACGACGTCGTGGCACTGCAGCGCCCCTATCCGGCCAGCCGGATGACGGTGCGCGGCCCCGTCTTTCCGACCCGCACCGCCGCGCCAACGGGCCGCACCCTGCTATAAGTGTCGAACTACCCAGCGCGGCAGCGGGCCGCGCGCCAACGCCAAGCGGCAATCACCCACAACCATGATCAGGCGGGCGGCGTACCGCCCGCCTGACCGATCGTCACTTGGGGGCGGACGGCGCGGCGGGCGCGACCGTGGTGGCGACAGGCGTCGCGGCGATCGGCGCACCCGGCGACGCCACCGTCGCGGCCGGGGATTTCATCGTCTGGCGGATGAACACGGTCTGGTTGATCTGCTCGAACGCCGTCTGATAGACCGACACGTCGTAGATCGGCTCTTCGTCCTGCGCCCCGGAGCCATAGACGGTCGATTTGACTTTCCCCATGACGAAGCTCAGCCGCACATGCGTCGTCGACGGGCTGGTCTGCTCGATAAAGGCCGAGACGATCGGCGTCTTCTTCGATTTACCGAAACCGGTCCACAGGCTGTACGACATCTTGCCCTTGGTCGAGGCGATACCGGTGATCAGCCCGGTGTCCTTGTCGGCGGCCTGGATACGATAGCCCGAATCCTGCAGCACCGACATGACGGCGCCGAACACCTGATCCTTGCTCGCCTCAATGTCCCGACCCTGCAGTTGCTGGAGTTCGAGCGACGACATGACGACCGGCTTTTTTGCAAGGACGACAGACGCGTCGAGGCACGCACCCGCCATGGCGAGCGCTACGATAAGCTTCTTCATTGATATTCCCCCTTAAAACGAACTGCTGCGGCTTTGAAAATCGCTGACCACCTTGTTCGCGTCGAACTTGATCACGAGTGTCATGGCGCGCGACGACTGGCTCGACCGCGACTTCTTGTTGCTGAACCCCAGACCGCCCAGCCCCGCGGCGCCGCCGCCACCACCGCCGCCGAACAGGCCGATCGAAAACCCCGATGTCTTGTCGTAAGACACCGTGGCATGGCGGTCATAGACCCACATTTCCTGTCCGGAACCATCGATAGTGGTAATGTTGGGCCCGCCAAACGCCTCGATGATCTGTGCCTGCGTCGTGGTGCCGACCTTCAGGTTCATCTGCACCATGCCGTGCGTCAGCGTGTTCGGATCATCCTTCGCCGAAACCCCTGCCGGAACCGTCGCCGCAAATGCCGCAGCCAGAATGATTGCTCGAATCATAGATCCCCCCCGTAATATCTCGCGCTTATCACTGTTGTTTGTGCGCGAGAAGGCGGAGCCGGAGGCAATAGATCGATATCTGATGTATTGTGGCGAAGCGAAGTCTGAAGACAGCCAGATCTAGTCGGAGATCGTGCCGTCAGCGGAGGCGTGGTGGCCGCCGCTGACGGCGATCCGGCGTCAGGCGTGCGCCGGCCTGGCGTGAACGATCGCGGTCGCCGCGGACATCAGGATCGCGTCCTCGACGAACCCGGTGCTCGTCTGCCCCCAGCGTTCCATCGCCCATTTGCGGGCGGCGAGGCCACCATAGGATGACAGGATCGCCGCACCGATCCCGAGCGCTGCGCCCGTCAGCTGACGCTTTGGCGGGGCGAGCGCCGCGCCGGCAAAGCCGCCCGTGATCGTGCGCGCGAGCAGACCGAGGAACACCGTACGATCGGGCGCGGTCTTCATCTTATCGCCGGCCATTTCGGCCGCGGCCATCGCCACGCCCCCGGCGGTGATCAGCGGCATCGCCATCAGACGCGCCCCGGCGGTGTCCTCGGGGAGTGTGCCGCGCTGGGCGGCGCCGGCTAGTGCAGCAAGTGGCGTCATCGCACGCTGTCCGGCCACCAGGCCTATCAGAAGGGAACGAAGCATAAGGGATCCTGTCGGTTGGAGCGATTGTCTGATCGGCCTCGTCAACGGATGACACCGTCAATGCGCTCCATCGCTGCGCGCGCTCGATCGTGCACCGACCTGCGTATCACCCCGATACGCAGAGCGGCGCCCGCAAACGCGCTTGAACGTCCCCGATTTGCGCATATGCCGGAATGCATTGGAGCGAACGATGAATGATCCGGCGAATACCAAAAGCGCGGCGTGGGACGGGACCCTAGTCAAAATCTGGCTCGAGCGGCGGCTCGCCGCGGCGAAGCTCGACCAGGCAATGGCGGACCGGCGCGGCTACGAGGCGCAGGACGATTATGACAAGGCGGCCGCCGAGGAATGGGCCTGTCGGGCGCTTCAGGCACCGGACTGCACCGCGGATCAGGCCGGTTTTGCAAAACGGCTCAAGGACCTGATCGCGCAGGACGATTATACCGCAACCGGTATCTATGACGATATCCGGTTCCAGCGCCATGTCCGCAGCCAGCTGCGCAAGATTGCCAAGATGACCAAGACCAATGAAGGGTTCGAAAGGACGCTCCGCTATCAGTAAAGCCGGGCTGCGAGCGCAGCGCAGCGCCCGGATTTCGCGGTACCGCCGGCACTAGGTCGGCCGCATCCTCACGAGGCCCGTGCCATCGCGCCGCTGCCGACACGCCGCGCCTCGCGCTGCCCGTGCTTCGCCAGGAGCGCGGTCGTCGCATCCCGGTCGACCGCGGGGGAAAATACGAATCCCTGGCCAAGCACGCAGCCGATCGCGCGAAGCTGCGCGATCTGCCGGTCCGACTCGATTCCCTCCGCGACGATCCGGATGCCCATCTTCTTGGCGACACGGATCAGCCCTTCGACGATCGTCGCGCTGACACTGTCGGGTTCGAGATGATCGACGAACGTCTTGTCGATCTTGATCACGTCGACGGGCACCGTCAGAAGATGCGTGAGCGACGCGAAACCGGTCCCGAAATCGTCGAGCGCCACCCGGATGCCGTGGTCGCGGAGTGCGCGGATCGCCTCTTGGATCGCCTGGTCGCCTCGGCCCATATACACGGTCTCGGTGACCTCCAAGATGACATGCTCGAGCGAGACGTCATGGCGTTCGAACGCTGATGCGAGCACGCGCGCAATCGCCCCGCCGCTCAAATCCTCCGACGAGACGTTGATCCCGACATGCTGGACCGCGAGACCCAGATCGAGCCAGGTCCGGATGTCGACGGCTACAAGCCCCATCATCCGTTCGGTCAGCGCGGTCGAAACCCGCGCATCGCTGGTGGCTTCGTGGAACGCGGCGGCGGAAATGATCCTGTCGTCAATGCGCATCCGGCACAGCGCTTCCAGACCGACGATCTCACGCGTGTCAAGCCGGAAGATCGGCTGGTAATAGGCCTCGATCCGTCCGTCGCAGAGTGCTGCGCTGACATCGCGGATCGCGTGCAGGCGCCGCGTCATGCTCGAACCCAGCGCGGCCGAATACATCACGAAGCTGCCGCGCGCGGTATCCTTTGCGTGATACAATGCGAAATCAGCGTTCTGGCGCACAGGTCGGTGACGGGATCGCCCGCGATATAGACCGCGCCACCGATGGTCGCGCGCGGCACGACGATCTGGCCGCCGCAATCGGCGGGTCGGCCCAGCGCATCGAGGATCCGCTGCGCGATCGCATCGGGTTCGGCTAGATCGTCCGCCGACTCCAGGATCAGCGCGAATTCGTCGCCGCCGACCCGAAAGGTCCGCCCGGGCTCCCCCGCCGCCGCGATGCGCTGACCGACGATTCGCAGGACAGCATCGCCGGCCGGATGCCCGAACGTGTCGTTGATCACCTTCAGATTGTCGAGATCGAGCACGAACAGCGCCCAGCGCTCGACCGCCCGTTCCCGGATATCGGCCAATGCCGCATTGAAGGCGGCCCGGTTGGGCAGCTCGGTCAGTGTGTCGGTAAAGGCGCGCCGCTCATGTTCGACGACGCGATTATGGCGGTCAATGGCGATCAGGCAGAGATGCAGGCAATGCTCGACGAGCACGCGTTCGAACGCCGTCGGCCCCCGCGCTTCGCGGTAGTAAAAGGCAAAGGTCGCCACGGTAACGCCGTCCGGATTTGATATCGGACTCGACCAGCAGCCGCGCAGACCAAGCGGCGCCACCAGATGCTTGAAATCGGCCCAGCGCGGATCGGTCGCGATATCCGCGACGCTGACGTCGGTGCCAAGATACGCGGCGGTGCCGCACGACCCCGCCAGCGGCCCGATCGCGGCGCCATCGATCGCCTGCGAATACGACTCCGGAAGACTGGGGCCGGCCAGCGGATGCATCCTGCCCGCGCGGTCGACCGTCAGGACCGAACAGATCACGCCGGGCACCAGCTGCTCGACCTTCTCGCATACGACCGGCAGGTCACGTCCAGACTCTCGCCCCGTGCAATCCTCTTGAGTATCGCGTTCTGGAGTTGCAGCACCACACGCTGGGTATCATCACCGACTGGATAGGATAGATCGGTCATGGAGAAATCATAAGCCATGGATGCATCTGAGAACAATTTCTATTTACTTTTCATGAACATCCCAAACGGCTATAGTTCAGCCCGATTTGGCATGTATCCATTCGTCAACGGACGCGCACCCAGAACTGTACTGCACGAGCCCTCCGGAGTCCGACCGACACGCACGGACTTCGCCACGGATTGAGGGTCCTTAGCCAAAGAACATATAGCGAACAATAGGTCTTGTCGCGATCTGGTCCCGCGCCTAGGACGCCGCATGGCTGGCACTCGCCGGCGGCGGAACACACGCGGGCGATGCTGCGCGAGGGGCTTGACGATGACGGACGCAGATCGGTGCTATTTCGAACGGCGAGCCGAGCAGGAAATTGCAATGGCCGCCGCCACCGAAGATCCAAGCGCCTGCGCCCGCCATTACGAACTCGCGAACCTGTATCTGTCGCTCATTTCGGAAACGCCCGTCAGCACGGCCGCCTGACGAGGACACCGGCATCGGTCAGGCATCCAAGTCGCGGTGCCCGTCGATGCTATGTCAATCGAGATATCCGCAAGGACCTCGCTACGCATCGGCACGCAAGCGGTAGCCGACGCCCAGTTCGTTGGCGATCACGCTGCCGACTGGTCCCGGGTGCTCCAGCTTCTGCCGCAGGTTGCGGATGACGATGCGGAGGTATTCGACGCGCGGGTCTTCCTCGCCGCCCCAGGCCGCCGCGAGCACGCGCTGATGCGTCACGACGCGGCCGATGTGCCGGGCGAGCACCGCGAGCACGTCATGCTCCTTGCGAGTGAGATGCAGTTCCTCGTCGCCGCGGAACACGACCCGACGATCGAGATCGATGCTGACGTCACCGGTGCGCACGATCTTAGGCGTGGTTTCAGACAGTCCATGATGACGCAGCGCCACGCGCAGGCGGGCGAGCAGTTCCTCGCTGTCGAACGGCTTGGTGATGAAATCATCCGCCCCCAGGTCGAGTGCCGTGACCTTCTCGTCGACCGCATCGCGTGCCGACACCACCAGGATCACGGCATCGCCGTGCGTCCGCAGCAGCGGGATGAGGCTCAACCCGTCGCGGTCGGGCAGACCGAGGTCGAGCAGGACCGCGCTCGGATGCTCGACCGCCGCCTGCTGCAGCGCCTGCCGCCCGTCCTCGGCCTCGACCACGGCATAGCCCGCGCGGGTGAGCGTGTTGCGCAGCAGGCGGCGGATCGCGGCTTCGTCGTCCACCACGAGAATCTTTGCGGGCATTCAGGCGATGCTTTCGGGTTTGAGGTCGCGGACGATGAGCGCGCGGGGGAAGATCAGTGCGAAGGCGGCTCCGCTACCATCGTTGCGGTTCCCGGCCTCGACCATCATGTCCATCGCCTCCGCGAACGCCTTGACGATCGCGAGGCCGAGCCCCGTTCCACCCACCGCGCGATCGGACCCTTCGAGGCGGCGGAACGTCTCGAACACTTCGGTTTCCTTGCCCGGCGGCAGGCCGGGTCCGTGATCCATGACCGCCAGACGAAGCTCGCCGAACCGGTGCCGCCCCTCGATCACGATCTCGGTCCCGGGATCGCCGTAGCGCCCCGCATTGTCGAGCAGGTTGAGCAGGCAATGATGGAGCAGCTGCGGGTCGGTGTAGACCAGTGGAAGATCGGGCGGGACGTCGAGCCGAACCGCATGGCCCTCCAGCGCGCGCCGCGCATCGTGCGCCGCGCCGGTGACCGCATCGCTGAGGTCGGTCGGTTCGATGTTAAGCTTCAATGCGCCCGCCTCGACCCGGGCCATGTCGAGCAGATTGGCGACGAAACGATTGAGCCGCGCGGCCTCGGCCTTGATCGTCGCGATCAGGTCGGGCGTCGCGCCATGCTCGAGCTGGTCCGCCGCGGCAATGACCGCGGTAAGCGGCGTGCGCAGGTCATGGCTCACCGACGACAGCAGCGCCGCGCGCAGGCGGTCGCGCGTCCGCACGGTCTCGACATCGCGCATCTCGACCTCGAGCCGCAACCGCTCGAGCACCAAGGCGGACTGGTCGAGCAGGCTGCTGAGCAGCGGCAGCTGGTCGGCGCGGACCGGGTCGGCCGCGCTATCCTTCGCCACGCCCAGCACGCCCAGCACGCGGCCGCCGGCCTTCAGCGGCTGAAACAGCCACTCCGATGCCGCAAGCGTGCCCGATCCTTTCCCGGCCGCCATCCCCGTGTCCAGCGCCCAGGTCGCCGCGGCGGTATCCATCGTGCCGAGATGATAGCCGGCATCGCTGGCCGCGAGGATCTCCAGGCTCTTGCCGATCCCGGGCACCAGCAGGACGACCTGTACGTCGAGCAGCCCGCGGACGTCGTCGCAGATCATCTGCGCCGCGACGTCGATGTCGTTGACGCTCGTGATCTGGCGCAGAAAACCGGCAAGCGTCGCGTTGGTCCGCGCACTCGCCGCGGCCAGATCCGCCTGCGCCCGGACACGTGAGGTCAGCTGGCTCGTCGCGACCGCGATGGCGAGCAGGACGACGACAGAGACCAGATTTTCGGGATTGCTGATGCTCAGCGTACCGACCGGCGGCAGGAAGAAGAAGTTGTAGGCAAGGCTGGAGGCGATCCCCGCGTAAAGACCGGTCCGCAGGCCATAGAGGCTGGCGGCGGCCATGACCGGCAACAGGTACAACAGCGCGACGTTGCCGAGATCGAGGATGTGGAACAGGGCACTGGCGACGCCGGTGACGCTCGCGACGAGTGCGGTCGTAACTATATAGCCGGCGGGCGTACCCCACCGCGCCGGCCGGCGCCGGCCGCGTTCCCGGCCGCGCGGGTCTGCAGCCACGGGCAGCACATGGACGGTGACCCCCGGGGTATCGCGGATCACGCGGTCGACGACCGAACCGTGCAGGAACTCGAACCACCGCGACCGGTGCGACTTTCCCATGACCAGCTGCGTCGCGCGGGCATCGGCGAGAAAGCCCTGAATACCCGCCACCACATCGGTCGCAGGCACCGTCGCGACGGCTGCACCGAGCTGCGTCGCCAGCGTCATCGCCGCGGCAACGCGTTGATGTTCGGCGTCGGAGAAATTCGCGACGCGCGGGGTTTCGATGAAGAGCGCGGTCCAGGGGCCACGCAGACCGTCGGCCACGCGCTTGGCGGCGCGCACGAGCGTGTCGGCACCGGGCAGTTCGTTGATCGCGACGACGATCCGGTCGCTGCCCGCCCAGGTGCCGCCGAGCCCGAGTGCACGAACGTCGTCGAGCATCCGCGCGTCGACCGCCTGTGCCGCGCGCCGCAGCGCCAGTTCGCGCAAAGCGGACAGGTTCGATTTGGAGAAGAAGTGCGACAGCGCCCGCGTCGCCTCGTGCGGCAGATACACCTTGCCCGCGCGCAGTCGCTCGATCAGCTCGTCGGGCGGGATGTCGACGACCTCGATCTCGGCCATTTCCAGCACGCTGTCGGGTACCGTCTCGCGGACCCGGACGCGGGTGAAGCTGGCGACGATGTCGTTCAGGCTCTCGACGTGCTGGATGTTGACGGTCGAATAGACGTCGATCCCGGCGACCAGCAGTTCCTCTACGTCCTGATAGCGTTTGGGGTGGCGACTGCCCGGCGCGTTGCTATGTGCGAGCTCGTCGACGAGGACGAGACGCGGCGCCCGCGCGAGGATCGCATCGAGATCCATTTCCTCCAGCGTGCGGCCCTCATAGGCGATCGCCCGCCTCGCGATGATCTCGTGGCCGCGGGTCAGCGCCTGGGTTTCCGCCCGGCCGTGCGTCTCGACCACGCCGACGACGACGTCGACGCCGTCGCGGCGCCGCGCCGCGCCCTCGGACAGCATCTCGAACGTCTTGCCGACTCCGGGCGCGGCGCCGAGGAACACCTTGAAACGCCCCCTGCCCTCCTGCGCAGCAGCGCGCAGGAGGCGTCGGGGTCAGGTCTGCCGTCACCCGAGACCGGCATCAGCGCGCGGGCGCGCCCGAGGCCGACAGGCCGTCGAGCGCGCGGTTGAGCGCCAGCACGTTGACGTGCGGCTCCCCGAGGATGGACGCATCCGTTGCATCCGTGACCAAAGCGCGAACCCGCTCGACCGACACGCCGCGAACACGCGCGATGCGTGGCGCCTGCGTCAGCGCGGCGGCGGGCGACAGGTCGGGGTCGAGGCCCGAACCACTGGCGGTGACCAGATCGGCAGGCACCGGACCAGCCACACCCTCGGCACGGCGTTTCGCGACGTCGGGCGTCACGCGATCGACCAGCGCCTGGCTCGCCGGTCCGAGATTCGACCCCGACGACGCCAGACCGTCATAGCCCTTGCCGGCCGCCGATGGCCGCGTCTGGAAGTAGCGATCGGTCGTGAACGCCTGCCCCACCACGGTCGAGCCAATGACGGTCCCGCGCGCATCGCGCACCAGGCTGCCGTTCGCCTGAGAGGGGAAGATCGCCTGGCCGATCCCGGTCATGGCGAGCGGGTAGACGAGCCCGAGAAGGACCGCGAACAGGATCGTCATGACGATCGCCGGCCGCAGCGCGGAGGTGAAATCCTTGCCCATGTCTGTCTTTCCTTATGCGAGACCGAGGCCACCGACCACAAGGTCGATGAGCTTGATGCCGATGAACGGTGCGACGAGGCCACCCAGACCGTACACCGCGAGGTTGCGTGCGAGCAGCGGTCCGGCTGCCATCGGCCTGTAGGCGACGCCGCGTAGTGCCAGCGGGACGAGGCACGGGATGATGACCGCGTTGAAGATGATCGCCGACAGGATCGCGCTTTCGGGCTCCCCAACCGCATAACGTTGAGCACGCCGAGCCCCGGATAGAGCACGACGAACATCGCCGGGATGATCGCGAAATATTTCGCGACGTCGTTGGCGACCGAGAAGGTCGTCAGCGCCCCGCGCGTCATCAGCAGCTGCTTGCCGAGGCCGACGACCTCGATCAGCTTGGTCGGATCGCTGTCGAGATCGACCATGTTGCCCGCCTCGCGCGCCGCCTGCGTGCCGGTGTTCATCGCGACCCCGACATCGGCCTGCGCCAAGGCAGGCGCATCGTTGGTGCCGTCACCGCACATCGCGACGAGCCGGCCGCCGGTCTGTTCCTTGCGGATCAGCTCCAGCTTGTCCTCGGGCGTCGCCTGGGCGAGGAAATCGTCCACCCCGGCCTCGGCCGCGATCGCCGCGGCGGTCAGCGGGTTGTCGCCGGTGATCATAACCGTGCGGATGCCCATCGCACGCAGCTCGCCGAACCGCTCGCGGATGCCGGCCTTGACCACGTCCTTGAGGAAGATCGCGCCGAGCAGGCGCCCGTCCTGCGCCACCGCCAGCGGTGTCCCGCCCGCGCGGGCGATCTCGTCGGTGATCCGGCGCAGTTCGGTCGCC
This sequence comes from Sphingomonas sp. Ant20, assembly GCF_000783375.1. Classification (NCBI taxonomy): domain Bacteria; kingdom Pseudomonadati; phylum Pseudomonadota; class Alphaproteobacteria; order Sphingomonadales; family Sphingomonadaceae; genus Sphingomonas; species Sphingomonas sp. Ant20. The sequence goes on along the minus strand of NZ_JRVI01000184.1, from coordinate 19,337 downwards.
GCGGCGGTTTCGCCCGATCCGGCATTGGCGCGCAGGATCGAGTCCACCGCCCCCTTCTGGATCAAGGTGTCGGCCATCTTCACGCCCGAAATGCGGGTCTGCGCGGTGAACGGGATGATCTCGGCCCCGGTAGGGAGCGCGGTGATCGCGACGTTGAATGTTTGCCGCGCGAGCAGCACGATCGAGCGGCCTTCCGGCGTTTCGTCCGCCAGGCTGGCGATCAACGCGGCTTCGGCCAATTGCTGCGCGCTGGTGCCGGAGACCGCGCGGAACTCGCTCGCCTGCCGGTCGCCGATCGTGATCGTACCGGTCTTGTCGAGCAACAGGACGTCGATGTCGCCTGCCGCCTCGACCGCGCGTCCCGACTTGGCGAGCACGTTGAAGCGCACCAGCCGGTCCATGCCCGCGATCCCGATCGCCGACAGCAAGGCGGCGATCGTCGTCGGGATCAGCGTGATGAGCAACGCCGCCAGCATCGCCACCGGGATCGACCCGCCGGCATAGGACGCGAAGCCCGGGACAGTGCCGACCGCGATCAGGAAGATGATCGTCAGCCCGACGAGCAGCAGCGTCAGTGCGATCTCGTTCGGCGTCTTCTGCCGCTCGGCCCCCTCGACCAGCGCGATCATCCGGTCGAGGAACCCCTTGCCGGGTTCGACCGTCACCTTGACGCGGATCTCATCGGAAATGACGCGCGTGCCCGCCGTCACCGCCGAGCGGTCGCCGCCCGCCTCGCGGATCACCGGCGCGCTCTCGCCGGTGATTGCCGCCTCGTTGACCGAGGCGACACCCGAAACGACATCGCCGTCCGACGGGATCAGGTCGTTGGTCTCGACCAGCACGATATCACCGACCTTGAGCTGGCTGGCGGGCACCGCGTCGAACTCGCGCCCGTCGCCTTTGAGCCGCTTGGCGGTCAGTTCCGCCTTGGTCGCGCGCAACGACGCCGCCTGCGCCTTGCCGCGCCCTTCGGCCAAGGCTTCAGCAAACGTGCCGAACAGCACGGTCAGCCACAACCAGATGACGAGCTGGAGCTTGAAGCCGATCGACAGGTTATCCTGCCCGACCACGAGCAGGACGGTCATCAACGCCGCGACCACGGCGGTAACGAACATCACTGGATTGCGAACGAGTTCCTTCGGATTGAGCTTGAGGAACGACGCCTTGATCGCGGGGACGACGAGGTCGGCCGTGAACAGGCTTTTTGTCTGGGTCTTTGCCATGGTGGCCCCCGATCAGGACAATGTGCCGCTGATCATCGCGAGATGATCGGCGATGGGACCGAGCGCGAGGCCCGGCAGGAAAGTGAGACCACCCAAGATGAGGATGATGCCGACCAGCAGCCCCACCCACAGCCCGCCCGTCGTCGGGAACGAGCCCGCGCTTTCGGGCGTGTACTTCTTCGCGGCCAGGCTCCCGGCGATGGCGAGCATCGGCACGATGATGAAGAACCGCCCGACCCACATCGCGACGCCCAGCAGCCCGTTGTAATAGGGCGTGTTGGCGGTCAGACCCGCAAAGGCGGAGCCGTTGTTGGCGACCGCGCTGGTGAAGGCGTAGAGAATCTCCGAGAAGCCATGCGGCCCCTTGTTGAGCGGCCCCGCCAGCCCCTGCTGCAACACCGATGACAGCGCGGTCAGCCCGAGGATCATCAACGGCAGCACCGCGATCGCCAGCACCGCCAATTTCACTTCGCGGCTTTCGATCTTCTTGCCGACATATTCGGGTGTGCGCCCGACCATCAGCCCAGCGACGAACACCGCGAGGATCGCGAACAGCAGGAAGCCGTAAATCCCTGCGCCGACGCCGCCGATCACGACCTCGCCAAGCTGCATGTTGAACAGCGGAATCATCCCGCCGAGCGCGGTGAAGCTGTCATGCATGCTGTTGACCGCACCGCACGACGCCGCGGTCGTGACGACCGAGAACAAGGCGGACGCGGCGATCCCGAAGCGGACCTCCTTGCCCTCCATGTTGCCGCCCGCGACGCCGAGACGCTGGAGCACCGGGTTGCCCGCGGCTTCCTGCCAATAGGTGACGGTGACGCCGGCGAGGAACAGGATCAGCATCGCCGACAGGATCGCCCAGCCCTGCTTGGTGTTGCCGACCGCCTTGCCGAACGTCCAGGTCAGCCCGAAGCCGATCAGGAAGATCGACAGCATCTGGACGAGGTTGGTCAGCGCGGTCGGGTTCTCGAACGGATGCGCGGAGTTCGCGTTGAAGAAGCCGCCACCATTGGTGCCGAGCATCTTGATCGCCTCCTGGCTCGCGACCGGGCCGAGCAGAAGCGACTGTTTCGCGCCCTCCAGCGTCTGGACGTCGACGACGCCCGCCATCGTCTGCGGCACGCCGCTGGCGATCAGGAACAAAGCATAGACGATCGAGATCGGCAGCAGGACATAGAGCGTGACGCGCGTCATATCCGCCCAGAAATTGCCGATCGCCTTGGACTCGCGCCGCGCGAAACCGCGGAACAGCGCGAAGGCGAGCGCGATGCCGGTGGCCGCGCTCAGGAAATTGTGGATAGTCAGCCCCAGCATCTGGCTGAGGTTCGACATCGTCGATTCCCCGCCATAGCTCTGCCAGTTGGTGTTGGTGGTGAAGCTGATCGCGGTGTTGAACGCGAGGTTCGGGCTGAGCCCGGCCAGCCCCTGCGGGTTCCCCGGCAGCACGCCCTGCAAGCGCAGCACGGCATAAGTAAACGCCATCAACATAACGTTGAACAGCAGCATGTGGAGCGCATACCGCCGCCACCCCTGCTCGGCATTCGGGTCAATCCCGGCCAGTTTGTAGAAACCGCGCTCGACCGGGCCGAGCACGATGTGGAGCGGCGTCCTCCGTCCCTCGTACAGCGTGAAAAGCCACACGCCGACCGGTTTGGTCAGCGCGAGCAGGATGGCGACGAAGCCGAGGATCAGGATCCAGCCCTGGAATGTCATGGTGTCCGCCTCCTTCAGAAGCGTTCGGGGCGGATCAGGACCGCCACCAGGTAGACGAGAAGGCCAAGCGCGGTCAGCGCCGCGAGCCAGAGGTCGAGCGTCATGCGTGCGTCCTCACGCGTTGTCGCAGAGCCGGGCATAAGCGAGCGTCGCCGCCACCAGCCCGACCATGACGAGGATCCAGATCAGGTCGTCCATCACCATCTCTCCTCAAAAGGCCGCGGTGAGCGACGCGACGATGGTGCCGCCGGCGATATTGCCGCTGCCGTCCTGTCCCTTGCTGAAACTGGGGCGCAGATAGATCGCCTCGGCGCCCGAAATGTCGGTGTCGATGTACGACACGTTGAAGGTGAGGTTGTGCCAGGTCGCATCCGCGCCGAGCGACCAGTCCCAATATTCGCCGGTCGGCGCGACCGCGGTCGCGTTGGGGCCTAGCCCGTCCTGCCCCCAGCTATGCCCGCCATGCGCCTTGGCGGTGATCGGCGTACCGGCCAGCGCAAGCGCGCCGTCGCCCCACAGGTACAGATTGTCGTCCTTGTCGCCCGGACTCGTATAGAGGCCCGCCGCGGCATCGGCGCCGGTCGCATACCATTTGCCGATCGCCTGCTGTTTGGGCGCATAGGCGACGCCCGCGGTCAGCGTTGCGGGGCCGGCGGTGCCGCTGAGCTTGGCATAGGGCTCGGCAAAGTCGGTGTTGTCCGCGCCACCCGGATACATGTACCAGGTCAGCCCGGCGTCGAGCGTCGCATTGTCGGCCAGCTTCACCTTGTAGCCCCCGATCAGATCGAGCTCCATATTGGCGCCGCCGAACGTCCCCCAGCCGGCAAGGTTCGATCCCCAGACGCCGGCATAGAGTCCGCTCTCATGCGACACCGTGATGCCGCCCTGGACGGCCATTTCCCGGTCGGACTGCGACACGCCGCGAAACCGATAGTCGGAGGCGATCGCCGCCGAACCGCTGACCGTCAGCGTTGCCGGCGGGGCCGTATCCGCAGCCGCCTCGGCCTTGTCGCCGGGTGTCGATTGCGCCTGCGCGGTGACGGGAAGAGCGAGGATCGCGACGACCATGGCCGCATGACGGAACTTCATTGATGCACCCCTTGAACGGCGCTCGTCACACGACGATGCCTTCAGAGATGTGCGATTAGGCGCATCGATCGTAGCAATTCGAGATCGATTCCGGGAAATGGCATATAGCGCGCATATAGCTGGCGCATTTTTTACGCTGTGGGCCGATATGCCCGGTGATAAACCGGCGCCAAATTGGCGATGGCGCGCGCGGCCTCGCCGCGGGGGCGATGTGGATCGAGGCACACCGGCAGCTTTGCGAGGCCCGCTTTGCCGTATTGGAGAATGTGATCCGTGACCTGAAGCAGGAGGAAAACGATGAACGGCCAGGGTAGCAATGCGGTCGAGCGCTGCGGCGATCGCGAACTCGTCGTAACGCGGATATTCGATGCGCCGCGCAGCACGGTCTATGAGGCGTGGAGCCAGGCCGATCTCTTCCAGCGATGGTGGGTACCGAAGTCCGTCGCCGGCATTTCGCTGGTCGCTTGCGACCTCGACGTCCGCACCGGCGGCACATACCGGCTGGGGTTCAGCGCCGGCGGCTCCGATATCATGACCTTCTACGGCCGGTATATCGAGGTGGTACCGAACGACCGCATCGTCTGGACCAATGACGAAGGCGAAGAGGGCGCGATCACGACGGTGACCTTCGAGGACCGCGATGCACTGACGCTGCTGACGTTTCGCGAATTCTATCCGTCCCGGGAGGCGCTCGACGAGGCACTGCAGGGCTCGGCGGCAGGATTGCCGGAGCAGCTCGAACAACTCGGCGCATTACTCGCCGGCCAGGATCGATAGCGCGGGTCGGGAACCGCTGCTCTGGGAGTATATGCTCGCTGGAGTCGTGGAGCGTTTGCCAGACCCGCCCAGCTGTCCGCTACGGCATGGATCCCGTGTCTTGGCCAAAGACGAGAAAAGCGCCCCGCATGTCCGTGTGAAAGATCATGGCGGGGCGCCGAGGGTACTCGTCACTGGAGGCGAGAGCCTCGAGTGCTTGATTAGGATCAACTAGTTGATAATGTGTGAAGCATCCCGCCCGCTCCGTGTGACACCGTCGATGTCGCGGGCGGGATGCCGAGCTCTTACCGTCTTGGAGCAGTAAGCTCTGCGACGAGCGTCTCAAATATGGCCGCGGCGGACAAGCCTCATGTCGTCCGCGAATCCCGGATCGAGACAGACAGCGCCCCGTCACGCGCCCTGCCCTCCTTTTCCAACGGCAGCATCGCGATCGGGCGAGCGTCCAACGGCCTTTATCGGGTCGCCGCCGTCGTCTTGTGGCGCTTCTGCCATCACCGGGCACAGGCAAGCGGCGGGCGGCCGTTCATAGGTCGGCAGGCCGCGCGCCTTGCGCAGGCCGATCAGCATATCGACGCTGAGCGGCATTCCGACCTGCCGGCAGATCGCGCTAAGATAGGTCCGGGCATAGGTCGCCCGCGTGTCCGGCGTCCGCGTGATCGCATTGGGTGCCGCGGTGACCACCCGCCAGAACTGGTCGAACGGCGACCGGTCGCCCTCACCCCAGAAATGCAGCAAGGCCAACGCCAGCCGCAGCCCCGGATTTGGCCTCACCGGGTGCGGACAGCAATCGTCGATCGTCTGGTCGAGCACGCACAGCGCGGTGTAGATCAGCCGCGCACGCGTGGGCGGTTTTGCAGGATCGGACATTGGTCACGCACGGCGCCCGATGCAGCGCCGCGTCATGTGCGCGGGACCCAGATGTCGCGAATCCCGAGCCCGAACTCCCCCGCGCCGAGATACGTGCAGAGCTGCTGGTGATTGTCGCAGGTCAGGGCCGCCGGACGCCCCTCGTTGATGAAGCGCGCCAAATAGCCGGGCGACCGGTCGATCATGCGCGACAGGGCGGAAAGGCTCTCTCCGCGTTCGTCGGCCAGCTGGCGCAACGCCTGGCGCGGATCTGCCGGCACCAGCGCCAGGCGAAGTCTCGCGCCCATTACTGCACCATCCAGTCCAGTTCGGCATCGTCGATCGCCGCGAACGCATCGCCATCCGCCGACATCTCGCGCAGGCGCTTGCGTACGGCTTCCGGGTCGCCGTCCTTCGGAAACTGACGATCGGCGCGTGCTGCATCCGCGACCGGATCGATCCAGTCGCCGCGATCGCGCTGTTTCAGCAGCCACCTGCCGAATGTCTCACGCGTCGTTTCAACCCCGTCATCGTCCCTGCCCATCACCTGATCCTCCTGCCGACTCGATGACGGCACTTCTATCCTGTTCCCGTTTCGTTCTCAATGGGCTTAGGCCGTTCATGTGCGAGCCGTCCGCTTCGGCGGGGGAGGAATCGACGCGCTGACTAAGGGGTTTCCCTTAGGTCGCCGGCAACAGGCCGGAAACCAGTCCACCGGCACAAGCAGCGTTCACTGCCATTTCCGGGACGGCGCTCATGTGGTCGAAGCAAATCAACGCGAACAGCGAATCGGCGATGTTCCCAGCGGCCCCCGATCTGGTGATCGTGTTCGGCCCGACCGACCGCCTTGCCGATCGCACGCTCATCGACCGTCTCGCGCACCGCTACGACACCGCGATGATCGTCGGCTGCAGTTCGGGGACGATGGTCGAAGGTGATCGGCTCGACGACGACGGGGTCGTCATCCTCGGCATGGGATTCGACCGGACCGAGCTGCGCCTCGCGGTCCAGCCGCTGCCATCGTCCGACCTGTCGTTTTCGGCCGGTGCCGCGCTTGGCAAGGACCTCTCAGCCGACGGGCTGTCGGGGATATTCGTCCTGTCGAACGGCCTGAACGTCAATGGCAGCGCCCTCGTCGCCGGTCTGCGCACGGTGATCGGCGATCGCGTCGCGCTGAGCGGCGGGCTGGCAGGCGATGGCGCGCGGTTTGCGGACACGCGGATCCTGGCACGCGGCGAACACCACGCAGACGTCGTCGCCGCCATCGGCTTCTACGGCGACCATGTCCGGTTCGCGCATGGCAGCGCGGGCGGCTGGCAGCCGTTCGGCCCCGTACGCACGATCAACGATGCGGCGGGATCGACACTGCGCGGACTCGACCATGAGCCGGCTCTCGCGCTGTACGAGCGCTATCTCGGTGAGGAGGCGGTGGATCTGCCTGCATCGGGGCTGCTCTATCCGCTCGAGATCTGGGATCCCGCCCACCCCGATGTTCGCGTCGTGCGCACATTGCTCGCCATCGACCGTGACGCCGGGACGCTGACCTTTGCCGGCGACATGCCGCAGGGGTGGAAGGCACGGCTGATGCGCGGGATGTTCGACGAGCTGATCAACGGCGCGTCGACCGCGGTGCACCATGCGCTCGACCAGACGACCGCGTGGGGGACTTTACCCTCAGCGTGCCTCGCGATCAGCTGTGTCGGGCGGAGGCTGCTGATGGGCCAGCGCACCGAAGAGGAAATCGCCGCGGTCGCCACCGCGCTCGGCCCGGACATCGCGCTGGCGGGCTTCTATTCCTATGGCGAGATCGCGCCGCAAAATCAGACCGCGGTGCCGTGCCTCCACAATCAGACGATGACGATCACGCTGATCGGGGAATGTGCGTGAAGCCCCCGCCCCCGATCACTACCGAGCCGCCGGTGCTCCACCGGATCGCGGCACGCCAGGCGGAACGCGCGCGACGGCCCGACGGCGGGATCGACACGGATCGCCTGCTCGCGCTGGTGTCGGCGACCTATGCCGAAACCGATGTCGACCGGCGGCGATCGGATCGCGCGAACCGCCTGATGGCGCAGGAGCTGGAGGTCGCGCTGGCGGAAAGCGCGCTTCAGAACCTGCGGTTCAAGGCCGCGCTCGACAACATGAACCAGGGGCTCGCTCTGTTCGATGCGTCCCGGCGGCTGGTGCTGACCAATCAGCGGTTCCTCGACATATACGGGCTCGATCATGCCGTCCCGGGCCTGACGCTCGACCAGCTGCTCAGCAACAGTCCCTGTCTGTCGGTCAGTACGGCCGACGAGCATCGTCGACTGGTCGAGGAATATGACGGCGCGGCCTCCGCCTATGGCGCGAGGATCGAACAGCGCTGGCCGGATGGACGGACCATTACGATCGAGCGCACCCGGCTGGTCGATGGCGGTTTTCTCGACACCGTTGCCGACGTCACCGAAGCGCGCAACGCGTCCGCGCGCCTCGCGCATCTGGCGCGGCACGATGCCCTGACCGATCTTCCCAACCGAACCATGCTGCGCGAACGGCTCGACGAGATGATGCGCAACGCCCGCAGCGGCGATCGTTGCGCGATGCTGTGTCTCGACCTCGACCGGTTCAAGCTCGTCAACGACACGCTCGGCCACCCGGTCGGCGACGCGCTGCTCGTCGCGGTGGCATCGCGACTGGTCACGCTGGTCCGGCATCATGACGTCGTGACCCGGCTGGGTGGCGACGAATTCTCGGTCCTCGTCCAGCATGTCACGTCGGACCATGCGATCGAGCAACTGTGCCGCCGCATCATCGAGGCACTGACGCAACCCTTCGAGATTGGCGGTCACCATATCCAGATCGGCGCGAGCATCGGCGTCGCCATGGTCGAGGTCGACGCGCTCGACCCCAACGTGATGCTCCGCAATGCCGATCTCGCGCTGTACAGCGCCAAGGCGGGCGGGCGCGGCAATTATTGTTTCTACACGCCCGACATGCACGTCTTCGCAACCCGCCGGCGCGAGCTCGAGATCGAACTGCGCCGTGCACTGAAATCGGAAGAGTTCGAGGTTCACTACCAGCCGCAGGTCGCGATCGGCACGCATGCGGTGGTCGGCTTTGAGGCACTCGCACGCTGGTATCATCCCGAGCGCGGCATCATCCCCCCGAACGAATTCATCAGCGTGTGCGAGGAGATCGGGCTGATCGGCGCGGTTGGCGAATTCGTCCTGACGCGCGCCTGTCGGGATGCGGCATGCTGGCCGGACAGCGTCAAGATCGCGGTCAATCTCTCCGCGCTGCAGTTCAAGTCGGGGACGCTGCCGGCCGTCGTCGCCCACGCGCTGCGTGTCAGCGGCCTCGATCCGCGCCGCCTCGAACTGGAGATCACCGAAAGCGCGATGCTCGACGACACGGCGAGCGTCCTGAAACAGTTGCGTGACATCAAGCAACTGGGCGTGCTCATCTCGCTCGATGATTTCGGCACGGGCTATTCGTCGCTGAGCCATATCCGCAATTTCCCGTTCGACCGGGTCAAGATCGATCAATCGTTCGTCCGCGATCTCGGCACCAACAGCGACAGCCTGGCGATCGTGCGTGCGGTGACGGGGCTCTGCGGGAGCCTCGGGATCCTGTCGACCGCCGAGGGGGTCGAGACGCTCGATCAGCTGAATATCCTGGTCGCAGAGAAGTGCGACAGCGCGCAGGGCTATTATTTCAGCCGCCCCGTGCCGTTCGTCGAAACGCTTCCCTTCGTCTCTCGCATGCACGCGCTTCAGTCACAGGCCGCCTGAGCCGGGTGCGCGGATCGGACGCGGCTGGCCGTTGCTCACGGCAACGCCAGTCCTCGGGGATCCGCAGGAGCCGCGATGAGGCTGACCGTCAGCGACGTGAAAATTCGGCTATCAGCCGCAGCCCGACCACGAACGCCGACCGGCGGCCTGCGCCGGCATAGGCGCGGCGAACATATTGCACGTCGGGCTGGACCGCGAGGAAGGGCGCCGCCCGATCCTGATAGGTGATCTCGATCCCCGTCTCCGCGGCGTCGGCGTGATCGCCGGCATCGCGCACCGTCTGACGCAGAGCCTGCGATAACAGGCCCTGCGCGACGCCGATCGAGAATTGCCCGTCGGGCCGTCCGGGAACGAGGCCGCGTGCGAGCAGCCCGGTTTGAAAACCGCCGCGAAACGGCGTCGTCTTCCCGTCCGATATGCCCGCGCGCAGGAACAGATCGATGCCCCGGCCGTCGTCACCGACCAGCCGCTGATCGACCAGTACATAGGCACCGATCGCCGTTCGTTTGACCGGATCGCCGTTGCCGTCGCACGCCCGCATGTCGTCCTGACGCCGCGTGTAGCGCCACGCACCGAACGCCAGCTTGCCGTTGGCGCGTGTCCCGGCCTCCGCGATCAGAAGCGCGCCGTCGTGCATTCCGAGGTCGATCCCCGTCGTATCGCCCAACACCCCTGCCCGCGCATTCACGACGGCAGCGTGGAAATAGCCAGATGTGCCGATCGACGTCTTCAGTCGCATCGTCAGCGCGGTCGAGGGGAAGATCGAAGGCCCGTTGGGCCCCGTCGCCGCGAGCTCCGAGCCGATGCCGAACGCCGGCGCGACCAGCATGCCCGCGGAGTCATTCTGGTAGAAGTCGACGTTCAGATCGGACAGCCCGACCAGCAGCGCGGCGCGTCCACCCGCAAGATCCTGTTCGACCCACGCCTCGTACAGCTTCACGCGGCCGTCAGCGACCTCGATATTGTCGACGCCCTGCACCGTCCCCGCCAGCGCATTGATCGATCCCCCCCTGATTGCTCAGCACATGGAGATGCGCGCGCGCGCCGCGCCAGCCGGCCAGCCGGTCGAGGTCGCCATCGGCCGTGACCTCGAGATTGTCGAGCACCCGCGCGCCCCGCGCGTCGCCGCCAGCGACGTTGCCCATGAGATCGACGACATAGCGTCCCGTGATCGCGACGGCACGTGGCGGGGGGTCTTGCACGACTTCTGGCGGGCCGGACTGCCCCCAGGCAGGTAACGTCCAGGCCGCGGAGAGTAATAGGGCGGGTCCGACCAGTCGAGGCACCGTCATAATATCCACGCGCCACCTCCGAGCACTGCATTCCCGCCTATTATAGAAATCGAAACGTGTCCCAGTACGGAACAGGCCAGCAAAACATGATGATGACGAAGTCCCGGTCGCGTGATGCGATGTCGCTGACCCGTATGATCCGGATGGCGGGCGTGGTCCTGTTCGGACTGATGCTGCTCTGCGGTGCGACCGGCATCGGCGCGGCGTGGATGCAGAGCGCCGCGCTGCACCGTCTGACCGATGCGACGACGCTGCTTTCCAATCACCAGGCGCGGACATGATGCACGACGCGATCCGCAGCGACGTGCTCGCGACATTCCAGGCAGCGGAGCCCGGCAGCGCGATCAAGCCGGATGATATCCAGAAGGATTTCCGCGAGCATCTCGTCGCCCTGCGCGAGGGGATCGCAGCGGATTCGGCGTACACCGGCGATGCTGCGGTCGCCGCGGTAACTTCCAGGCTGGCGGCGCCGATGGAGGCCTATGTCCGCGCTGCGACGCAGGTCATCGATCGCGTCGGCCGCGATCCGGTCGCCGCGCGTGCGATGCTGCCCGGGTTCTTCGATCAGTTCCGCGTGCTGGAAGTGTCGATGGGCGCGGCGTCGGATGCGATCGAGACGAATTCGACACGGTCCGCCGAGAAAGCGGAGCAGCTCGGCACGATCGCGATGATCCTGCTCGCCATCACGCTGGCGGTCGGCATTGCCGGAACGCTGGCATTCGTGATGGTCGCACAGCGCCGGGTCGTCCGGCCGATCGTGGTCCTCGCCGGCACGATGCGCGCACTCGGCGACGGCAATCTCGCCGCCGAGGTGACCGGCGCGGATCGCGGCGATGAACTGGGCGACATGGCGAAGGCGATGCTGGCGTTCCGGAACCAACTCCAGGCGGCCGAGGCAGCGAAACAGGCCCAGGCGGCACTGATCGTCGACAGCCTGGGTACCGGCCTCACCGCACTGGCGCAGGGCGATCTGACCGCGAGGTAGTCGCCGATCTGCACGCGCCGTTCACCGGGCTCAAGAGCAACTTCAACAGCGCGCTCGCCAGCCTGCGCGGGCTGATCGGATCGGTCGCGCAAGGGGCGATGATGATCCGGACCGGATCACAGGAGATCGCGCAGGCGAGCGAGGATCTCGCCCGGCGCACCGAAAGCAACGCGGCCAGCCTCGAGCAGACCGCGGCGGCGATCGCGCAGATGGATCAGCGCCTCAGGGCTACCGCGGTCGCCGCGGGCCAGACCGTCGAGCGGGCGGACGGCGCGATCACCACCGTGGCGGACGGGCGCAGGATCGCGGACGAGGCGGTCCAGGCGATGACCCGGGTCAGCGAAAGCGCGACGGGGATCGACAGCGTGATCGAAGGACTCGACAAGATCGCGTTCCAGACGCGCGTGCTGGCGATGAACGCCGCGGTCGAGGCAGGGCGTGCGGGCGAGGCGGGTCGCGGGTTTGCGGTGGTCGCCGATCTCGTCTCCGCGCTGGCGATGCGCGCCGAGGAGGAGGCCGGACGCGCGCGCGACCAGCTGACCGCGACGCAGGCCGATATCGGCACCGCGGTGGAACGCGTGCAGCGGGTCGATGGTGCGCTGTCGGCGATCTCGACGGATGTGCGCGGCGTGCACACGCTGCTCGCCGGGATCGCGGACGACAATCGTGCGCAGTCGAGCGCGATTACCGAGGTCAGCATGGCGGTCGGCGCGATGGACCAGGCAACGCAGCAGAATGCGGCGATGGTCGAACAGACCTCCGCGGCGGCGCGCAACCTGACCGCCGAAGTCGCAGCGCTGTCGGACCAGGCGGCGAAATTCCGCATCGAAGGCGCGCAGCGTGGCGCCGGGGCAATTCGGCAGATGACCGAACAACCGGACCTACAGCGCGACACGCGCCTGCGCTCGTCTCGATCGGCGACCACCACGCCCCCCGCCCCGGTTGGTATCGACGAGGACGCGGATTACGGGTTCGCCGCCTTTTGACGCGAGCGACGCGTGCTTAACGCGGCATTAGGGTTGATGGCCTAGATGTGGCGTATGAAGACCTACCGCCGCCTCGCCAGCGACATCAGCCACGATCTGCTCGATCGACGCAATTGCACGCGGCGTGCGATCAGCCTCCCCGTGACGATCGTCACCGGCTTCGGCGACACACACGCGGCGATCGTTCAGAATGTCTCGTCCCGGGGTTTCAATATCCAGTCCGAATATGGCGTCACGATCGGCCGGTTTCTCTCGCTCGACATACCCGGGCTCGCCCAATATCCCGGTTGGGTGGCGTGGTCCTATCTCGGGGGATTCGGGCTGGAGGTCGCCAACCCGATCCCCGAACAGGTGATCGAGCATATCGTCGCGATGGCCGTCAGATACGCCGCCTGAGCTGCGGCATGCCCGGCGGGGGCCGCGTGATCGCGTCGTCACCGCGCCGATGCGGACCTGCCATCAGAAAAAGCGCAGCCAAGCGATATCCCGACGACGCTGCTTCAACCGCGCGAACCACATCGTCGGGAGCGAGAAGGGTATGATCAGGACGACGTACCAGATGAGCACCCAGCATAGCCGTCGACCATGAAGACCGCACCATCGGTCGGCCCCCACCACGCCAGCGCCGCGTGATAGAGGATGCGCAGCATGGTGAGATGAAACAGATAGAAGAACATCGGTGCGGCACCGAAGACGGCCAGACCGGACACGAGCCGTGAGCTCGCCAGTCGCTCGCATTGCGCCAGCAGCAGCGCTCCGCCGCCCAGGGTCGGCAGCAGGAACAGGAGCGACGGCGGATATTTCGTCATCGACAGGAAGCTGATCGCCGTCCGCAGCGGGCTGTTATCGACCACATGCCAGGGCGCGTCGCCATAGAGGTTGAACGCGCGCAGCGTGATGAAGCCAACGATCATCCCGATGCCGAGCCGCGTCAGATATCGCCTGCGCTGCGCGGATTCGACCATGCGGTCAAACCACGGCCCGATCGCGTGACCGAGCAGCATGACCCCCAGCCACGGAAGGATCGGATAGGTCGTCCTGGCCAGGAACCCGAACGGCAGGGCGATCACGTCACGCTGGTGCAGCAACGCCCAGACCGGAAACAGCGTGTCCCCCTGGTGCAGCCGAACGGGATCGAGCAGATTGTGGCCACACACCAGCACCAGTCCCAGGGCGATCCGTGCCGGCCGGGGGAGCCGTATCAGCCCGGCGAGCAGGATCATGCACAGGCCGAGGCACCAGATCACCTGCAGCCAGAAGGTCGGCTGAGGCACGATCCCCCAATAGAGTGGCGACAGGTACAGCACGTCGATCGCCATCAGCAGCAACCCGCGCTTTGCCAGGAACGCGGCGGTTTCGCGCGGCGTGTGGCTGACGCCGAAGAGATAGGCGGAAAGGCCGGTCAGCGCGACGAAGATCGGCGCGCAGAAGCTGGCGGCGAAGCGCGCGATCGCGAGTGCCGGCATGACCGTGTTGGCATCCACCGGATCGGGCATGGGAACAAGGACAAGCCATGTCTCGCGCAGATGGTCGAGCAGCATCAGGATCATCACGATCCCGCGCACCGCGTCGATGCTCTCCAGTCGCCTGCGCGGGATATCGCGATCGGGTGCGGCAGCGCGCGTCTGGTCCGTCGTGATCGCCATTCAGAATTCCGCTCGCAACGACGCGCGCACGGTGCGTGGCGCGCCTGGATAGATCCAGACCGAATTGTACGAGCTTTGCGCGTAGCGCTCGTCGAACAGGTTATCGACCTCGGCGCGGACCGTCAGCGAACTCGATAGCGGGATGTCGGCGGACGCCTTCACCTTCACATAGTCGGGCAGCATGAGCCCGCTGGCGTCGGTCGCGCCGGACCGCTTGCCGACATAGGCGACACCGCCGCTGATCTGCCAGTCCCGGCCGGTGCCGGGATCGAAGCGGTGCACGATAAAGGCGGTCGCCGAATGATCGGGGACGTTCAGCGCGAGCGGCGTGGCGAACGACCGATCGTCGGTGCGCGCCCGGGTCCAGGCATAGTTCACCACTGCCTGCCACCGCGCGGCAAGCCGCAGCGACGCATCGAATTCGACGCCGCGGCTCGTCAGCGATCCCACCGGCGCCAGGAAATTGGCGTCGTTCGGATCCGTCGTGAGGACGTTGCTCTTTTTGATATCAAACCAGGTCAGGCCGACATCGATACCGCGCCAGCGGCCCGCCGCGCCGATTTCGTAGCCATGCCCCTGTTCGGGGGCGAACGCGACACCCCCCGCGCCACTGCCGGAATTCAGCTGGAACGACTCACCCCAGTTGGTGTGGACCGAGAGCGCGTCGCTGACGGCATAGCGCGCGCCGAGGCGGAAATTGACCGGGCGCCCCCTGGACACGGTCGTCGCCTTGACGAGATTGCGCGCGAGCTGCTGCCGATAGGCGTCGAGGCGGATGCCCCCGACGAGATCGAGCCGATCGGTCACCGCCCAGGCGTCCTGCGCGTAGAGCGACACCACGCGCCGCGTTTCGCGCTGATCGATACTGGGCAGGAGCGGCAGGGCCTGCGTCTCGCCATAGACGGGGTTGAAGACGTCGATCGCATAGGGATTGTCTGCTGTCGGATTTCGCCGGTTCAGCAGTTCGAGATAGTCGAGCGTGTTGCCCTTGATGCCCAGGCTCGGACGATGAAGCCCGAGCGCCTGCACTTCGCCGCGCACTTCGAGACGCGCGGACAGATCCTCGACTTCGTAACCCCGTTCGCGACGCTGCCGCCACAGCGTGTGTCCGTCGACGACGCGCGACGGATCCGCCGAAAAGCCCCGCAACGTGCCGGTCCGATAGGCGACGCCGCCGACGAGCGACCATGTCCCACCCAGCCGCGCTTCGCCGGTCAGCTGGTGGCGGGTGTCGCGCGCGCGCGTCGGCCCGTTCGAGGGTTCGCCGAGAAACCGCGACGCCGGCAGCGCGAGCGGATCGCCATCGACCGCCGCCACACCGCGGTCGAACGGCGCGTCATAGACGATATGCTGGGCGAGATAGGTGAGCTGTACGGCGTCGCTCGGCCGGAAGGTCAGCGATGGGGACACGACGCGGCGCTTCACCGTCACGAAATCGCGGTAGCCGTCGCTGTCTTCGGTCGCGACCACGATCCGCGCGGCCAGCGTCCC
Organism: Sphingomonas sp. Ant20; assembly: GCF_000783375.1. Classification (NCBI taxonomy): domain Bacteria; kingdom Pseudomonadati; phylum Pseudomonadota; class Alphaproteobacteria; order Sphingomonadales; family Sphingomonadaceae; genus Sphingomonas; species Sphingomonas sp. Ant20. The sequence goes on along the minus strand of NZ_JRVI01000184.1, from coordinate 3,513 downwards.
GGTCAGCGGCCCCGTCGCGTCGAGTTCGATGCGACGCGTGTCGAACGAACCATAGTGCAGCGTCGCCGACGCTGTGATGCAAAACGCGGCGTCTTGCTGACCATATTGACCCGTCCGGCGGGATCGATATCGCCAAAGACGGCGCCGGCAGGGCCCTTGAGGATCTCGATACGCTCGATCGTCGCGGGGTCCCGCGCAGGGGCGCTGCCGCGATTGGCGATGAAGCCATCGGTATAATATTCGCCGCCGCCATCGGCGGTGCTCAGGAAGCCGCGGATCGCGAAATTATCGGCAAAGCCCCCGCGATTATTCTGCTGGCTGCTGCCGCTCACCAATTCCAGCGCGTCGCTCAACCGGTACGTCCCCGCCGCACGCAGGATGTCCTGTTCGAGTGACCGGCTTGATTGCGACATGACTTCGGTCGCGCGATCGGAGGAAAGCGTCGCGTCCCGCGATGTCCGGGTCCCCAGCACGACGATCTCGTTCCGCTCCGCCGGTTCCTCCACGGCCTGCGCAACCGCCGGCGACCCTGCCATCATGCCGATCGCGCCAAGCGTGTGCCGCAGCCGAAGCGGCACAGCCCCGCCCGATAATCGTGTCACAGTCCGCATCGTCCAGCGTGCCAAGAGACTTCCTCATATGCGATGATATGTTGTCTCCTAACGTCACCACTCCGCTATGGCAACGCGGCAGTCTGCAGTGGTGGCCAGGTGTACGAACGATCGACCTGAACCTGCAGGGCGGGACGCAAAACAAGAAGCATCGAGCTTTGCTGCCCGTCCTTCTGACGCTCGATCGCTGGCTATGGGCCGAATACGCGACCTCACGTAAATCAAATTGAGGGACCGCGCCGGCCGCGGCTGGCTGGTCAATTATCGCGGGCGAGCGGTGCAGAATGTCGACCGGGCCTGGGACACCATGCTTACGAAGCTCGGACTGCCGATGGGCCGCGAGTGGCGCTCGTACCTATTGCGCCACAGCCTCACGACGCTCGCGCGCAACCGCGGCGCTACGAAGTGGGATTTAGAAGGTTTCATGGGTCACAGCGACGGCCGTTCAGCCCCTCGCGTCGCGCAACGCATCCAATGTAGCCATCTTGACCGGGTCTTCAACTGCAAGGGCCTCTTCAAGATAGTAGCCATAAGATATGTTGCGCACCACCTCTTGCGCCTCGCCACTATATTCTTCCGCTATGATCGGAAACGCATTCACGAGCTCACGGAGAAATCCCTTGTCCATCTCTTGAAGATGGCTAGCTAAGGCTTCCATCATTTTCACGGCGGTATCAGGGTTAAGTTCCTCGTCGTCGGTCAGTTCGAGGAACACGGCATACTCCGCGATAATTTCTGCAACCTGCATAGCGATCATGGCTTCACAACCTTTACGTGAATGTTCGTGATGCTCATCTGCTTGAGCAGTTTCAGTGCCTTGGTTTTCTCGACAGGCGTAGGGACCTCCCACGTCCCGATCAGACGGTGTTGTACCAATACCTCCGGCTGCCGCAAAATCTGGGCCCGCGAACGAGGCCTGTTTACGACAGCCCATTTTCGGTCGACCATAAAATCGCCCTGAATGCCGTCAAACTTCACCGGCCGCTTAGAACCGTTGGGCATCGTCCGCATCAACGTTGGCGCCTGACCGGCGCGCGCGCCGGGCGCCGAATCGTTATAGGGTTTCCATGCCTTTTTTGACGTGGTCGTCTCCTTGACCCAGCCGATTTGCGGCGGGTCAAAGGTTATACGCGGCCTCGCGATAGCGAGTCGGCGCAATGCGGCAGCCTTGGAGAGCGCCGCCCCCGGCGCTACCGCCAGCGCGACGTTCCCAGCAACCTTTCCTGCGGCGCGACCGATGTCCCGCGCCGAGGCGTTGGCAACGGCGCTTGCCGCGCGGGAGGCCTGGATATGGGCCGGGGTATCCTCAGCAGTGATTGCGGTGTCGATCATGGCCGCGATGCCACGGCCGGCGTTGCGAACAGTCGTTACCGGATTTGTTGTTAGCGCAGCATGGACTCCCGCCACGGTTCCTTCCCCAACATCATAAGTCCCTGACCGACGCCATCAACGAATTCGGCGACGGGGTTCGGCTGACCACCGGGCCGCGCTCCCGGGATCCGCGTGGACTGCACCTTGGCCGACCTGCGTTCTACCGATTTCGGGTCGTCGCCTGTGAGCGATCGGGCGCGGGGCGTTTCAGCCTTTGGCGGTTTTGCGGTCCGCGATGTATAACTATCCCCTAGGCTTGGAGCGCGACCGCTCCCAGACGCGCACGATCGTTTCTGGCGCTCGTCGTATCGGTTTGGGTCGGTCCATCACGGCGCCCCGCGCCTGCAAATGTAAACCGGCCGTCCGCCGGATCATGCCATGGATTGATTTGAGTTCGAGACCGTCAGGACCTAGCGCCGATGGCACCATGCCCGTCCGTAGCCACCGTGAAAATGCGGTCCGCTTACGGATGCCTGATGTCTGGACCATGCCATCCCCCGCCTATTGCTGCGGTGAGAACATCTGAGCAACATTATCCTACGAGTCAGCGCGCAACGCGAGCAAATCTTGAAATTCGCCCTGCTCAACCGCGCTTCTGTAGTATGGTGCCGCTTACAGGACTCGAACCTGTGACCCCCGCATTACGAATGCGATGCTCTACCAGCTGAGCTAAAGCGGCCCGATGACGGATATCTCCGGTCGAGGGGGCGGCGCTTAACAGGGGAAATTTGCCGTGACAAGCGCTAACCCGCATTTACGTGCCGTTTACCAAGCAGCGTGCACAAGCAGCCGTAAGTGAACGGGGAAGTTTTCGGTATGGGCATGCGACGCGAGCCGGACGGCGAATACGGCGAGATCGACGAGGCCGGCACGGGGCTTCCCGGCGGGGCGACCGACGCGGGCGTCAACGACGTGATGTTCGATCTGGGCGGGGACGAACGCCGGATGCATGTCCGCGCCTATAACCACTGGGTGTCACTGCTGAGGGGACGCCCCTATCCGACGATCGCGGACCTCGATCCCGGCTCGATCGCCGATTTCGGCCCGCACAGCGTGCTGCTCGACTTCCGCACCGATCCGGGCACGGGTGCGGATCGGGATGCCGCAGCGGTGATGACGATCGACGATCCGCGAATCGCCTATCTCGGCGCCAAGCTGCGCGAGGAATGCGGACTGGTCGGGCCGATCACGTCGATCGCCGACGTGCCCAGCCGGTCGCTGCTGTCGCGGCTGACCGATCATTATCTGCAGATCATCGCGAATCGCGCGCCGATCGGGTTCGAGGCCGAATTCGTCAACAGCCGCGGGCGGACGACGCTGTACCGCGGCATCCTCATGCCATTCTCGTCGAGCGACGCGGGCATCGATTTCCTGTATGGCGTGATCAACTGGAAGGAACTCGCCGACGCCCGGATGCAGGCCACGCTCGCCGCCGAGCTCGAGGCGGCGGTTCGCGCGGCGCCGGTGCCGTCCGCGTCCGGGCTCACCGCCTATGCCCGCCACGCGCCGATGATGCCGGGGCTCGGCGCGT
>NZ_JRVI01000183.1:0-17984 GCF_000783375.1 Sphingomonas sp. Ant20 | reverse complement strand
GCAGGGGCTGGGCCGGGAGCGGCGCCGTCGCCCGAGTCGATCGTGGCGAGCATCGCGCCGACCTGGACCGTGTCGCCGACCGCGACGGCGTGCTGGCCCATGACGCCGGCGACCGGCGACGGCACCTCGACCGAGACCTTGTCGGTCTCGAGGCTGGCGATGGGCTCGTCGACGGCGACGGGATCGCCGGGCTGCTTCAGCCACTCGCCGAGGGTGGCTTCGGTGATCGATTCACCCAGGACGGGGACGGTGACTTCGGTTGCCATTTTCTCGGTTCCTCCACCCCGCGTAGGCCGGGGTCCAGTTACGAAACGCTGATTGGCCGGCGTTTCGCTCAATTATATCTACCATCCAACTGGGCCCCGGCTTGGGTCCCATCAAAGTATTACTTTGATGGGTGCCCCTTCGCCGGGGTGGTAGAAGACAGTTTAGTTCGCGCGGGGTGCGGCGGATTTCGTCGCGGACGCTGTGGCCGAGTGCGTCGGCGACGAGCGCGCCCTGCTCGGCCTGGTGACGCTTCATCAGGCCGGTCGCGGGCGAGGCCGAGGCGCTGCGCCCGGCGTAGCGCGCACGCTTGACCGGCGAATTCACGCTGGCCAGCGCCTCCTCGATCAGCGGCTCAACGAAGAACCAGTAGCCGTTGTTCTTCGGCTCTTCCTGCGCCCAGACGATCTCTTCCAGGTTCGGCATCTTCGCGACGCGCTCGGCGATCGGGTTGCCGGGGAAGGGATAGAGCTGTTCGACGCGGACGATCTGCGTGTCGGTGTCGCCCGCCGCATCGCGCGCCTCGATCAGGTCGTACGCGACCTTGCCGGTGCACAGGACGAGACGCTTGGTGTCGACATCCGCCGCACCATTGGTGTCGGACAGGAGGCGACGGAAGTGGCTGTCGCCCTGGAAGTCCTCGGCGTTCGACACCGCGAGCTTGTGACGCAGCAACGACTTGGGGGTCATCACGATCAGGGGCTTGCGGAAGTTGCGATGCATCTGCCGGCGGAGCAGGTGGAAATAGTTCGCCGGGCTGGTGCAGTTCGCGACCTGGATATTGTCGTCGGCGCAGGACTGAAGGAAGCGCTCGGGACGGGCCGAGCTGTGCTCTGGCCCCTGCCTTCATAGCCGTGCGGGAGCAGCATCACGAGGCCGTTGGCGCGGAGCCACTTCGATTCGCCGGACGTGATGAACTGATCGATCATGATCTGCGCGCCGTTGACGAAATCGCCGAACTGCGCCTCCCAGAGGACCAGAGTCTTCGGGTCGGCGAGCGCATAGCCATATTCGAAGCCGAGGACACCGTACTCGGACAGCGGGCTGTCGAGCACCTCGAAATTGCCGTGCTCGATTTCCTGCAGCGGCACATACTTGTGCTCGTCGGTCTGGTCGACCCAGACCGCGTGACGCTGCGAGAAGGTGCCGCGGCCCGAGTCCTGGCCGGACAGACGGACGCCATAGCCTTCGGAGAGCAGGCCGCCGAACGCGAGCGCTTCGCCGGTCGCCCAGTCGAAGCCCTTGCCCGACTTGAACATCTCGCGCTTCGCGTCGAGCACGCGCGCGAGCGTCTTGTGGATCTTCACGCTCTCGGGAACGGTCGTCAGCGTGCGGCCGAGCGAGTCGAACAGCTTCTGGCTGAGGCCCGTCTCGACGTTGCGGCGCGCGGACGCACCATCGGTCGGCGCGCTGAGGCCGGTCCAGCGACCGCCGAACCAGTCCGCCTTGTTCGGCTTGTACGACGCACCCGCCTCGAACTCGCCCTCGAGACGGAGTGTGAGCTGCTTCACATTCTCGTCGATCCAGGGCTGGTCGATGACGCCTTCCTTGATCAGGCGGTTGCCATAGACCGAGCTGACGCCGGGATGCTTGCGGATGATGTCGTACATCAGCGGCTGGGTAAAGGAGGGCTCGTCGCCCTCGTTATGACCGAAGCGGCGATAGCACCACATGTCGATGACGATGTCGCGGTGGAACTTCTGACGGAATTCCATCGCCATCTTGGTGGCGAAGGTCACCGCTTCGGGATCGTCGCCATTGACGTGGAAGACCGGCGCCTGGACGCCCTTGGCGACGTCAGACGGATAGGGCGACGAGCGCGCGAACTGCGGGCTGGTCGTAAAGCCGACCTGGTTGTTGATGATGAAGTGGACGCAGCCGCCGGTGTTGTAGCCGCGGATGCCGGAGAAGCGAGGCACTCCCAGACGATCCCCTGCCCTGCGAACGCCGCGTCGCCGTGGATCAGCACGGGGAGCGACGCGACATGATCCTTCAGATCGTTGTTGAGCGTCTGGATCGCGCGCGTCTTGCCGAGCACGACCGGATCGGCAGCCTCGAGATGCGACGGGTTGGCGACGAGGCTCATATGAACCTTGTGGCCGTCGAACTCGCGGTCGGTGCTGGTGCCGAGATGGTACTTCACGTCGCCCGACCCGCCGATGTCATCGGGGTTGGCCGAACCGCCGGCGAATTCGTGGAAGATGACGCGGAGCGGCTTGGCCATGACGTTGGCGAGCACGTTAAGACGACCGCGATGCGCCATGCCGATGACGATCTCGCGCACGCCCATCTGGCCGCCATACTTGATGACCGATTCGAGCGCGGGGATCATCGATTCGCCGCCGTCGAGCCCGAAGCGCTTCGTGCCGACATACTTCTTGCCGAGGAACTTCTCCCACTGCTCGGCTTCGATGACCTTGTTGAGGATCGCCTTCTTGCCGTCGACGGAGAATTCGATCGCCTTGTCCTGGCCTTCCATGCGCTCCTGGAGGAAGCGACGCTCCTCGACATCGGCGATGTGCATGTATTCGAGGCCGACATTGCCGCAATAATTCTTGCGGAGCGTGTCGACGAGCTCGCGGATGGTCGCCCATTCGAAGCCCATCGTGCCGCCGAGATAGACCTTGCGGTCGATGTCGCGTCGGAGAAGCCGTGATATTCGGTCTTCAGATCCTCGGGCATCTCGCGCTTCGAGAGACCAAGCGGATCGAGATTGGCGGCGAGGTGACCGCGGACGCGGTAGGTGCGGATCAGCAGCTGCGCGCGGATCGCGTCGGCCGCGGCTTGGCGATCTCGTCCTTCGAGACGGGCGCGGGCGCGGCGGCGGCGGGAGCGGGCTTGCCGCCACCCTTTGCGGGCTTGGGCGCGGGCTCCATCTGGGTCGGGTCGAGCGCCGCGGTCAGATCGTCCGTCGTGGTCAGCGGCCAGCGCGCGCTTTCCCAGCTCGGGCCCTGCGCGGAGCCTTCGAGCCCCTCGAAGAACGTCCGCCAGCCGGATTCGACCGAGGCCGGATCGGCGGTGAACTTGGCGTAGAGCGTCTCTACGAACGCCGGGCTGACGCCGGCTGCGATATCGCTGAAATCCTGGCCTTCGTAGCCCATGTCGTTCGTCCTCAGTTTCCCTCTCCCCCGCGGGGGAGTGGGAGGGGCCCGCCCGCACTTGCGGGTGGGAGGGTGAGGGGCACGGGCGGTCACCGTGCCCTCACCCTTCCGCCGCCAAATGGCGGCTCCTTCCCTCTCCCCGAAGGGAGAGGGGTAGTAAGATCAACCCTTCAGCACGCTCAGCAGCGTCTCGCCGAGCAGGCTGGGGCTTTCCGAGACCTTGATCCCGGCAGCTTCCATTGCCGCGATCTTGCTCTCGGCATCGCCCTTGCCGCCCGAGACGATCGCACCGGCATGGCCCATGCGACGACCCGGAGGTGCGGTGCGGCCCGCGATGAAGCCGGCCATCGGCTTCTTGCGGCCACGCTTGGCCTCGTCGATCAGGAACTGCGCGGCCTGCTCCTCGGCGTCGCCGCCGATTTCGCCGATCATGATGATCGACTTGGTCTCGTCGTCCGCGAGGAACAGCTCGAGCACGTCGATGAAGTTCGTGCCGTTGACCGGATCGCCACCGATGCCGACCGCGGTCGTCTGACCAAGGCCCGCGTTCGAGGTCTGGAAGACCGCCTCATAGGTGAGCGTGCCTGAACGGCTGACAACGCCGACCGAGCCCTTCTTGAAGATCGAACCGGGCATGATGCCGATCTTGCACTCGCCGGGGGTCAGGACGCCGGGGCAGTTCGGGCCGATCAGGCGCGACTTGGAACCCGCGAGCGCGCGCTTGACCTTGACCATGTCGAGCACGGGAATGCCCTCGGTGATCGCGACGATCAGCTCGATCTGCGCGTCGATCGCCTCGAGGATCGAATCGGCCGCGAAGGGAGGCGGCACGTAGATCACGGACGCGGTCGCGCCGGTGACCGACTTCGCCTCGGCGACGGTGTTGTAGACGGGGAGGTCGAGGTGAGTCGTGCCGCCCTTGCCGGGGGTGACGCCACCGACCATCTGCGTGCCGTATTCCAGCGCCATCTTGGTGTGGAAGCTGCCGGTTTCGCCGGTCATGCCCTGCGTGATGACCTTGGTGTTCTTGTCGACGAGGATGCTCATCTAGTTTTCTCTCTCTCGTTCCCCGGCGGAGGCCGGGGCCCAGTTGGGAAGGCGGGTCAGTCTGGCGTCAGCGTATCAAACAGATCATCCCAGTTCGGGTTCATCCCTTCGATCGCTTTCACCTTCCAGGCCCGTTTCCATCCCTTCATCTGCAGCTCACGCTGCCGGGCGGCGTCCAGATCATCATAGACTTCGTACCAGACGAGTAGATGACAACCGTATTTCTTCGTAAATCCTGCGACGACCCCGTTGCGATGCTCCCAAGCACGCTTGGGAAGATTGCTGGTGACGCCGAGATAGATCGTGCCGTTACGCCTGCTGGCCATGATGTAGACGCAGAAGGCGGTATCCATCACGGGACTTCTCCCAACTGGACCCCGGCCTTCGCCGGGGAACAGCAGATCAGCTCAAATCCTCAAATCAGTTCAGGCTACCGTCGATACCCTTGCACGCCACGATCAGTTCCTTGACCGCGTCGACCGAGACCTGGAGGTTGCCCTTGGCTTCGTCGTCGAGCTTGATCTCGACGATCTTCTCGACGCCGCCGGCACCGATGACCACGGGGACGCCGACATACAGGTCGTCGAGGCCGTATTCACCCGAGACATAGGCCGCGGCGGGCAGGACGCGCTTCTGGTCGTAGAGATAGGCTTCGGCCATCGCGATGCCGCTGGTGGCGGGCGCGTAATAGGCCGAGCCGGTCTTCAGCAGCGCGACGATCTCGCCGCCGCCGCCGCGCGTGCGCTTGACGATCGCGTCGATCTTTTCCTGGCTCGACATGCCCATCGCGATGAGATCGGGGACGGGGATGCCCGAGACGGTCGAATACTGGATCACGGGGACCATCGTGTCGCCGTGACCGCCGAGCACGAAGCTAGTGACGTCCTTGACCGAGACCTTGAACTCGTCGGCGAGGAAATGGCTGAAGCGCGACGAGTCGAGCACGCCGGCCATGCCGACGACCATGTGATGCGGCAGACCCGAGAACTCACGCAGCGCCCACACCATCGCGTCGAGCGGGTTGGTGATGCAGATGACGAAGGCGCCGGGTGCGTTGGCCTTGATGCCCTCGCCCACGGCCTTCATGACCTTGAGGTTGATGCCGAGCAGGTCGTCGCGGCTCATGCCGGGCTTGCGTGCGACACCGGCGGTGACGATGATGCGTCCGCGCCGGCGATGTCGGCATAGTCGTTCGAGCCGGTGATCGTCGAGTCGAAGCCTTCAACCGGGCCGCACTGCGACAGGTCGAGCGCCTTGCCCTGGGGGATGCCCTCGGCCACGTCGAACAGGACGATATCGCCCAGACCCTTGAGTGCTGCGAGGTGCGCGAGCGTGCCGCCGATGTTACCGGCGCCGATCAGCGCGATCTTCTTGCGAGCCATTCCAATCCGTCTCCGTCTGATGTGCGGGGTGATTGGTGACGCCGGTTACGCGCATTATGGCGCTACGGCAACCGTTAAAGCGGAAAAGTGGTCGCGTTATTGCAAATCATTCGCAGGAGCAATAAGCTTGCCGACGTGTGCTGAACCACCCCGGCGGAGGCCGGGGCCCAGTTGGGGGACGGTGCAAACTAGGCGCAGGTCTTCGTTACGACTGCCTTTCCAACTGGGCCCCGGCCTTCGCCGGGGGTGGTGTTTGGGATGCGTCAGATATGCCCTTCCGCCAGATACTCCTCGGAGCGCATCTCTTCCAGACGGCTGATCGTGCGGTCGAATTCGAACCGGCCGTCGCCGCTCGCGTAGAGATCGCCCGGCTGCGCGTCGGCGGCGGCGAGCAGCTTGACCTTGTGCTCGTAGAGCGCGTCGATCAGCCCGACGAAGCGCGCGGCCTCGTTGCGGTTTTCGGGCCCGAGCTTGGGGATGCCGACGAGGATGATCGTGTGGAATTTGCGGGCGATGGCGAGATAGTCGGCCACCCCCCTCGCCTCGCCGCACAGCTTTTTGAAGCTGAAGACCGCGACGCCTTTCAGCGACTTCGGCACGCGCAGGGCCCGGCCCTGGACGATCAGCTCCTCGGACGGGACGTGCTCGCTGTCGTCGGGCGAGAAGTCGGTGAGGCGGAAGAACGCGGCGGAGAGCTGGGCTGTCGCCTCGGGGCCGTTGGGGACGAGCCAGGTGTCCTGGCTGCCGAGCCGGTCGCGGCGGTAATCGACGGGGCCGTTGAGCGGGAGGACGTCGAGGCGCTGTTCGATCGTCGCAATGAAGGGGAGGAAATGCTCGCGGTTGAGGCCGTTCTTGTAGAGATCGGCGGGCGGGCGGTTCGAGGTGGTGACGATCGTCACGCCGGAGTCGAGCAGCGAGGTGACGAGCCGCGAGAGGATCATCGCGTCGGGGCTGTTGGTGACCATCATCTCGTCGAACGCGAGCAGCCGGGTCTCCTCGGCGATCGCGGTGGCGACGGGGACGATCGGGTCGCGACCTCCTTGCGGCGCTCGGCGGCGATGCGGGCATGGACCTCGAGCATGAACTCGCCGAAATGGACGCGGCGCTTCGGGTCGACCGCGACCTCGGCGAAGAACAGGTCCATCAGCATCGACTTGCCGCGGCCGACCCCGCCCCAGAGATAGACGCCGCGCGGGGCCGGTTTTTTGCAAAGCGCGCGAAGAAGCCGGTCGCGACGGGCGCGGCGAGTTCGGTGGCGAGCGTGTTCAGGCGCGCGGCGGCGGCGGCCTGTTCAGGGTCGGGGCGGAGTTCGCCCGAGGCGACAAGGGCTTCGTAGGCGGCGAGGACGGTCATTGGTCTTCACCACCCCGCGGAGGCCGGGGCCCAGGGGGAAAGGTCGCCGTGATAGAACGCTACGCTTGAACAATGATCGTGTCCCAACTGGGCCCCGGCCTTCGCCGGGGGTGGTGATAGCGGTCGGGGTCAGCCCTTCGGCGGCTTAGGCGACGGCTTGCGGATCGTCGCGGAGAAGGCCGCGATCTTCGCTTCGTCGTCGCCTTGCACCACGAGGCCCCGCAGGAACAAGAGGCGGCCGGTTTCCTTGAGCACCTCGACCTGCGCCTCGATCGGCGCGCCGATCCGGCCGCCACCGATGAACTGGGTGTTGAGGTCGAGCGTCACCGCGGTGCCGGCGGTGATCAGCCCGAAGCCGCGCGCGGCGGCGAACAGCGCGACGTCGATGAAGCCGAGCAGCGCGCCGCCATGAACATTGTCCTGCAGGTTCGAATGGCGACGTTCGGGCGTGATGCGGACGCGGACGCGGTGGCCGTCGACGCGGTAGAGCATGGGGCCGAGCAGCGTGTTGAACCGGGTCGGGTCGGACAGGGTCCAGCTGCGCCAGCCGGGGTTTGCGGGGTCTTCGGCGTCGAGGAAATGGGGGGTATCGGTCATGAGTTCCGTTCGTCCTGAGCGAAGTCGAAGGACTTTTGGGAGCGCCACCCCCTGCCCCGGGGCCTGTGCTTCGACTTCGCTCAGCACGAACGGGGTTGGGGGAGCGCCACCACCTGCCCCGGGCTTGTGCTTCGACTTCGCTCAGCACGAACGGGGGAGCGAGGCCGGGCGGGAGCGGGGTGGAGGGGACCCCCCTCCCCCCCTTCAAATCAGACGATCCGTTCGGCTTCCATCTTCTTGATCTCGGCGATCGCCTTGGCGGGGTTGAGGCCCTTGGGGCAGGCGTTCGCGCAGTTCATGATCGTGTGGCAGCGATAGAGGCGGAACGGATCCTCGAGCTCGTCGAGCCGCTCGCCGGTCATCTCGTCGCGGCTGTCGGCGAGCCAGCGATAGGCCTGGAGCAGGATCGCCGGCCCTAAGAACTTGTCGGCGTTCCACCAGTAGCTCGGGCACGAGGTCGAGCAGCAGGCGCACAGGATGCACTCGTACAGGCCGTCGAGCTTCGAGCGATCCTCGGGCGACTGGAGACGCTCCTTGCCCGAGGGCGGCGGCGTGACGGTCTGGAGCCACGGCTTGATCGACGAATATTGCGCGTAGAAATGCGTGAAGTCGGGGACCAGATCCTTGATCACGTCCATGTGCGGCAGCGGGGTGATCTGGACCTCGCCCTTGCAGTCCTCGATCGCGGTGGTGCAGGCGAGACCGTTCTTGCCGTCGATGTTCATCGAGCAGGAGCCACAAATGCCCTCGCGGCACGAGCGGCGGAAGGTCAGCGAGCTGTCCTGCTCGCCCTTCATCTTGATCAGCGCGTCGAGCACCATCGGCCCGGTCTCGTCGAGGTCGAGCTCGAACGTGTCGTAGCGGGGATTCTCGCCGCTATCGGGATCATAACGATACACCTTGAACGATTTCAGCCGCTTGCCCCCGCTGGTCGAGGCATGCTTGACGCCCTTCTTAACGACGCTGTTTTTCGGGAGCGAGAATTCGGCCATTGCGAGCGGTCCGTCCGTGGTGTGATGACAAGGTTGTCAGAGCCGATACATGACAGGGGCCCTGCCCGCAAATCCTTAGCTTCGCGGGTGCAACATGAGTCACATGTGGGGCGCGGCACGGACCGCCGCAACCGTCAGATGATGTCGAGGATCAGCCCGAGATCGCGGGCTTCCTCCGCCTCGATATACCAGTTGGACGGCGCCTTGGCCTTGAGCTCCTCGATATCGACCTTGGTGCCGCGGACGAGATCGCGAAAGCCCTCTTCCTGGATGTTGATCGAATCCTCGATCTCGTGGAGCTTGGCCTTGAGCGTATAGGACAGCGCGTTGAGCGGGCCGTTGAGCTGGATCGTGCTCGTCATCTGGCGCTCATGGATCATCAGGCGGCTGTTGCGCGTGAGGAAGCGGCTGTCGGCGGGGAAGGCCGACATAAAGGTCGCGCCGGCCGAATAGACCGCGACCTTGCCGAGGAACAGCGTCTCGCGATCGGTATATTCGCGCAGCAGGCGGATATGGTCGCCCATCGCGCGCGCCATTTCGGGGTCGCCGCCAAGCGTGGTGATCGAGACGACGAGCGGCCCCTCGGTCGGCGCAGCCGCGACCTGCGCCTTGAAGCTGTCGTACATCGCGTCGTCGACGGGGCCGTGCAGCTGGACATGGGGGACGGCGAGCAACGGGGTAGTTGCGCGCGTTCGAAGCGGGGGAGGTGTCGGTCATGCGCGGGCAAACTTACCGCGGTATCGCGCGGTTCCGATGTCGTCCGCAAAAGACCGGGAGTATAGATTCTATACCGAAATTGCGGTAGAGTTGGCCATGTTCGAATTCGACCCGGACAAGAGCGCGGCCAACGCGGTCAAGCACGGGATTGATTTCGTCGAAGCTCAGGCGCTGTGGGGCGATGACGAGCGGATCGTCGTCGGATCGGCCCAGCGCCATGTGGGCGAAGACCGGCAACTGGTGATCGGCCGGATCGGCGATCGCCTGTGGACGGCGATCGTCACCGATCGCGGTACGGCGACCCGGATCATCTCGGTTCGCCGCGCGAGAGATTATGAGGAACTGGCTTATGAACGCGCCCGCACCGGCTAAATCCGTGCTGCACAAGGCTATCTCAGCCGACGAACTCGACCGGCGGTTCGACGAGGGCGAGGATGTCAGCGCGTATTTCGACTGGTCCAGCCCGCGCAAGCCTGTGCTGGAGGCCAAGCGCGTGAACGTCGATTTCCCCACGTGATGGTAGAGAGTCTCGACGTGCAAGCCCGCAAGCGTGGCGTCACGCGTCAGGCGCTCATCAAGATGTGGCTGGCAGATCGTCTGGAAGCGGCAGCGAATGCGCCCGCCGCCCCCTGAGGTCAGACGTCCCGGTCGAGTGCCGGATCGGCCTGTCGCTTGTGCTGGAGAATCCAGCCGACCAGGCCGCCGGGGACGCCGCCGGCGAGCGAGAAGAGCGCGAAGAAGGTGATGGCGATCTTCTGCGGGTCTTCGCCGGGGGCGCGCGTTTCGATGCCGTAGATATAGATCGCGGTGCCGATCGCGACGATCGCCGGCCAGAGAAAGCCGGCGATCATCGGCGGGAACCGCGTCAGCAGCCCCACCGCGACGGGCACGAGGAACCCGATCGCGATGATGGCCCAGATCATCAATAGACCCGCTTCTTGGGCTTGATGTAGTCGACGTCGTCGGTAAGCGTGTAGTCGTGCACCGGGCGGAAATCGATCTTGGTCTGACCGCCCTTGCCGCCCCAGCCGTCGAAGGTGGTGATGGTGTGCTTCATCCAGTTGGCATCGTCACGCTCGGGGAAATCCTCGTGCATGTGCGCGCCGCGCGACTCGGTGCGGTTGGCGGCCGAGTTCATCGTGACGACGGCCTGGCCGATCAGATTGTCGAGCTCCATCGTCTCGACCAGATCGGTGTTCCAGATCATGCTGCGATCCTTCACGGCGACGTCGGTCATCCGGTTGTAGATGCCCGCCATCTTCTCGACGCCCTGGTTGAGCAGTTCGGTGTCGCGGAACACGGCGCAATGCTTCTGCATCGTCTGCTGCATGTCGAGACGGATCTGCGCGGTCGGCGACCCGCCGCTCGCGTTGCGGAACGTGTCGAGACGCGTCAGCGCGAGGTCTTCCGAGCCCTTGGGCAGCGGCGCGTGCGCGGTGCCGGGCTTGAGCGTGTCGCGGATCCGCAGGCCGGTCGCACGGCCGAACACCACGAGATCGATCAGGCTGTTCGAGCCGAGACGGTTGGCGCCGTGAACCGAGACGCAGGCGGCCTCACCGACCGCGAACAGGCCGGGGACGACCGCGTCGGGGTTGCCGCCGACGAGGTTGACGACCTCGCCGTGGAAGTTGGTCGGGATGCCGCCCATGTTGTAGTGCACGGTCGGCGTGACGGGCAGCGGCTGGCGCGTGAGATCGACGCCCGCGAAGACCTTGCCGGTCTCGGTGATGCCGGGCAGGCGCTCTGCCAGAACCTTCGGATCGATGTGATCGAGGTGCAGGAAGATGTGGTCGCCATTCTTGCCGACGCCGCGGCCTTCGCGCATTTCGAGCGCCATCGAGCGGCTGACGACGTCGCGCGAGGCGAGGTCCTTCGCCGACGGGGCATAGCGCTCCATGAAGCGCTCGCCCTCGGAGTTGGTCAGGTACCCGCCTTCACCGCGTGCGCCCTCGGTAATGAGCACGCCCGCGCCGTAGATGCCGGTCGGGTGGAACTGGACGAACTCCATGTCCTGCAGCGGCAGGCCGGCGCGGAGCACCATCGCATTGCCGTCGCCGGTGCAGGTGTGCGCCGAGGTCGCCGAGAAATAGACGCGGCCATAGCCGCCGGTGGCGAGCACGGTCTGGTGGCTGCGGAAGCGGTGGATCGAACCGTCTTCCATGCACAAGGCGATCACGCCGCGGCAGACGCCGTTTTCCATGATCAGGTCGAGCGCGAAATACTCGACGAAGAAGTCCGTATTGTACTTCAGGCTCTGCTGGTAGAGCGCGTGGAGCATCGCGTGGCCGGTGCGATCGGCGGCAGCGGCGGTGCGCTGGACCGGGGGGCCCTCGCCCATGTTCTGCATGTGGCCGCCGAACGGACGCTGATAGATCGTCCCGTTCTCGTTACGGCTGAACGGCATGCCGGCATGTTCGAGCTCGTAGACCGCCTGCGGGGCCTCGCGGCACAGATATTCGATCGCGTCCTGGTCGCCGAGCCAGTCGGAACCCTTGACGGTGTCGAACATGTGCCAGGTCCAGTGATCCGGCGAGTTGTTGCCGAGCGACGCGGCGATGCCGCCCTGGGCTGCGACGGTGTGCGACCGGGTCGGGAAGACCTTGGTGATGCACGCGGTCTTCAGCCCGCTCTCGGCGATGCCCATCGTGGCGCGCAGGCCCGAGCCGCCGGCCCCGACGACGACCGCATCATAGGTATGATCGATGATCTTGTAGGCAGCTGACATTACGCAGGAGCTCCGGAGAAGGCGACCTTCAGGATCGCGAACAGGGCGATGCCGCCCAGCGTGAAGGTGAACAGGTTGAGCAGGATCATCGTCACGACGCGGCTTTCGCCGTGCATGTAATCCTCGATCACGACCTGAAGACCGAGACGGAAGTGGTAGAAGACCGACAGGATCAGCAGCGCCATCGGGATCGCCGCCCAGGACGACTGGAGCCACAGATGCACCGAGGCGTAATCATAGGCGGGCATCCGCGCGACCGCGACCATCAGCCAGGCCATCAGGAAGATGTTGGCGCCGGCGGTCAGCCGCTGCTGCCACCAATGCTGCGTGCCGTGCTTGGCGCTGCCCAGACCGCGGACGCGGCCGACTGGCGTACCCGAACCCATTACTTCATCCCCATGTAGAGCCAGAAGGCGACCGTCAGCAGCGTGCTGGCCAGGATCGTCGCGCGCGCACCCATGCGGTTGCGCTTGAGTTCGAAGCCGGCGCCGGTGTCCATCACCAGATGGCGGATGCCCGTCATCATGTGCTGGAGCAGCGACCAGGTCAGGCCGATGCCGATGACATAGCCCAGTATGTTGAGCCCGCCCGTATCGGTCGTGAACACGTCGACGAAGGTCGCATAGGCCTGATCCCCCGAGGCGATCGCGGCGAGCCACCAGACGAGCAGCAGGCTGCCGACGGTCGCCATGCCGCTGCCGGTCGCGCGGTGCAGGATCGAGACCAGCATGTGCGGGCCCCATTTATAGACCTGCAGATGGGGAGAAAGCGGGCGTGCCGGGTTGCGCGATGCCAAGGGCTGTGTCCTCGAGTACGAAGGGCGAGTAACGAACGGTTTGCCGGTCTATTAGACGCCATGTGCTGCGATGCAACCCATCGCCGCCCGGCTTGATAACCCAGGGCAATGCGCAGGCGGTGCCGGACGGTTGGTCGGGCGGGGCGGCGGGCGCCCCCTGCCCCGCGACATCGATCCCTAACCTGGCCTTAAGGAATCACCGTTAGCGCTGGCCGGGCAACGCGATCCGGAGTTTACCCTTTGACCTCACTCGACATGCCGGCCCCCGGGTCGATCGCCACCCAGATCGACCTGGCCGCACGGCTGCGCGCGTTCGATTTTGACGGCTCGCTCGCGGCGGCGAGCCGTGAGCTCTGGGCGCTGATCGAACCGCATGTCGTCACCATCTCCCAGGCCTATTGGGAACAGTGGCAGCGCTGTTTCAGCAACGAGCGCATCTGGTCGCCGCACGAGGCCGACGCGATGATCGAGGTCGGCTGCAATTTCCTGCGCGACCGCTTCCTCAACACCAATGCGCGCGGCTGGGTCGAATCGGTCGAGCGGTCGGTCGCCGCGGCCTATGCCGCCGACGTGTCGCCGATGGCGTTGCTGTCGATGATCAGCGCGAGCGACCGTGCCGCGCTCGGCGTGCTGATGCAGAGCGTGGCGCGCGACAATGACCGACTTTCCCTGTATATCGACACGCTGATGAGGCTGTCGGCGCTGGAAGGTGAGATCACCGTGGCGATCTATACCAAATATCGCAACTTCTCGGCCCAGGGCGCGCGCGACACGCTCGCGGTCGAATTTCGCGACGGAATCGCGACGATGGTCGAGACCGCGACCGACGAGGGGCATGTCCTGCGCGAGCAGGCGGTGCGCAGCTCGGCCTCGACCCGCGCGGTGCTGGGCAAGGCGAGCGAGGTGGCCGCCGCCGCCGAACAGTCCGCGGTGGCGATGCGCGAGGCCGCGCAGACCGCCGCGGGGCTGATCCGCGCGATCGAGGATGCGCGCAGCGAGGTCGAGGCCGCGGCCGAGATTGCCAATCGCGCATCCGCACAGGCGACCGACGCGGTCGGCATGTCCGAGGCGCTGAGCGATCACGCCAAGTCGATCGAGTCGATCCTGGGGCTGATCCGCGACATTGCCGGCCAGACCAACCTGCTTGCGCTCAACGCGACGATCGAGGCGGCGCGCGCGGGCGATGCCGGGCGCGGCTTCGCGGTGGTGGCGCAGGAGGTGAAGAGCCTCGCCAGCCAGACCGCGCGCGCGACCGACGACATCGCCGCCAAGATCGCCGCGATCCAGTCGGCGACGCGCGGTACGGTCGCGACCAATGCGAGCATCAAGGCGACCGTAGCCGAGGTGCAGGACAGCGCCGACCGGATCCGCCACGCGATGGAGGCGCAGGCGCAGACCGTCACCGCGATCACCGCCGCGGTCGACGAGACCGCGCTCGCCGCCGATTCGATGTCGACGACGATCGCGGCGATCAGGGCGGATACCGAAATGGTGGCGACCGAGATCGACGGCGTCGGCCGGGGCTTCGACATGCTCGACAGCCGGCTGAGCAATCTGAAGACCAGCGCGGGCGTATTCATCGCGAAG
Organism: Sphingomonas sp. Ant20; assembly: GCF_000783375.1. NCBI lineage: Bacteria > Pseudomonadati > Pseudomonadota > Alphaproteobacteria > Sphingomonadales > Sphingomonadaceae > Sphingomonas > Sphingomonas sp. Ant20. Next base: position 3,423 of record NZ_JRVI01000183.1, on the reverse strand, counting down.
GTGGCTGCATAACGGAGGGCACAAGGGGGGAGCATGACCGCGCCAATCGACCGCATGAGCAATGGCGTGCCACACGGCACGCTGGACTGGGGCAATGATGGCCGGCCGCTGTACGAACGCGTGCGCGACTATGACTGGGACGGCGCGATCGGGCCGAGCTGCGCGACGCTGACCGCGATGCTGGATGCCGCCGACCACCGGCTGATCGCGGAGACGTTCTGGCGGCATTACCTCTCGCTCGAGAGCGCGCTTCATGTCCGGCCCGCCTTCACCCCCGAGCGACTCGAGCGCAGCATCGTCGCGAGCGCGGACTATGTCCGGCTGAAATATCTCTCTCCCTATGACCTGGCGTGGCGGGACATCGCGATCGACCATGCGGTCCAGTCGCGCAAGGCGAACATCCCGCTGCCCGCCTTGCTCGCCGCGCTGGCGTTCGCGCACAGCGTCACGCTCGGGCTGATCGCCGAACGGGTCGGCACCGACACCGCGTCGATGCGGATGCTGGGCGACGTGATCCAGCGGCTCGCGCTGATCGAGGCGGACATCATGGCGTCGCATCTGAGCGCGTCCGATGCCGAGGCGGCGCGGATCGCCCGCAGCGCGCGGGCGGCGGCGTTCCGTGAGAGCATCGCGACGTCGATCGAGGACACCGCCGAGCTGGGCGCGCGGATCCGCGTCCAGGCGATGGGCGCGTCGACCTCGACCCGCAGCGTGCTGGGCAAGACGAGCGAGGTCGCCGCCGCCGCCGAACAGTCCGCGCTGGCGATGCGCGAGGCGGCGCACACCGCGTCGGGACTGATCTGCGCGATCGAGGGCGCGCGGATCGAGGTCGAGGCGGCGGCCGAGATCGCCAACCGCGCGTCGGCGCAGGCGACCGACGCGGTCGGCATGTCCGAGACGCTGAGCGCGCATGCCCAGTCGATCGAATCGATCCTGGGGCTGATCCGGACGATCGCGGGGCAGACCAACCTGCTCGCGCTCAACGCGACGATCGAGGCGGCGCGCGCGGGCGATGCCGGGCGCGGCTTTGCGGTGGTGGCGCAGGAGGTGAAGAGCCTCGCCAGCCAGACCGCGCGCGCGACCGACGACATCGCGACCAAGATCGCCGCGATCCAGGCGGCGACGCACAGCTCGGTGACGACCAGCGTCGGCATCCGCACGACCGTCGGCGAGGTCCAGGACAGCGCGGTGCGGATCCGCCAGGCGATGGACGCGCAGGCGCGGACCGTCGCGTCGATCACCGCGGCGGTCGACGAGACCGCGCTGGCCGCCGACACCATGTCCGCGACGATCGACATGATCCGCGGCGATGCGGAGGCGGTCGCCAACGAGATCACGCTGCTCGGCCAGGATTTCGGGCTGATCGACGACAAGCTGAGCGTGCTGCGCGGGGCCGCCGACGGGTTTTCGTCCAGCGTCGCGTGAGCGACCTCACCGCCGTGCGATCGGGTGGGTGACGAACCGTCATCGGGCGCGCTAAGGCCCTGGGCATGACCATCCTACTCACAGGGTCGAGCCGGGGCATCGGCGCGGCCATTCACCAGGCGCTGACCGACGCGGGCGCCACCGTCATCGGCCACAAGAGCACTAGCGGGGGCAGCGCGAGCGGGCTCCCCGCCGACTTTGCCGATCCCGCCGGGCCGACCGCTTTGTGGAGCGCCGCGCTCGAACAGGCCGGCGGCACGATCGACGTGCTGATCAACAACGCCGGGGTGTTCGAGGCGAGCCCGCTGGGTGACGGCGACTGGACCGCTCAATGGGAGCGGACGATGCGGATCAACCTGACCGCGTCCGCCGAACTGTGCCGGCTCGCGGTGCTGCACTGGCAGGCGCGCGGGTTTGCCGGGCGGATCGTCAACATCGCCAGCCGCGCCGCCTATCGCGGCGATTCGCCCGCGCACTGGCATTATGCCGCGTCGAAGGCGGGGATGGTGGCGATGACCAAGACGATTGCGCGGGGCTATGCGCGCGAGGGGATTCTCGCGTTCGCGATCTGCCCCGGCTTCACGATGACCGGGATGGCGGAGGATTATCTGTCGAGCCGCGGCGGTGATGCGCTGCTCGCCGACATTCCGCTCGGCAAGGTCGCGGACCCCGCCGAAGTCGCCTCGGTCGCACGCTATTGCGCGCTCGAGGCGCCAGCCTCGATGACCGGCGCGGTGATCGACGTGAACGGGGCCAGCCATGTCCGCTGAGAGCTGGAAACTCACCCTCCCCTGCACGCGCGCGGAGGCGGAGGCGATCGATGCGAGCGGCGATCTGGGGGATGCGATTCCCGGCGACGCGGTACTGATGACCACCGAGGAGATCGAGGACGACGTCGAATCCTGGCGGCTTGATGCGTATTTCGAGCATGAGCCGGGCGCCAACACGGTCGCGGCGGTGCGCGCGCTGGTGCCGAGCGCGGCGGGGGCCGGAATCGCGGTCGAGCGGCTGGCCGCGGCGGACTGGGTGACGATGAGCCAGGCGGGGCTCGAGCCGCTGTCGGTCGGGCGGTTCTTCGTCCACACCCGCGCGCATGCCGATGCGGTGCCCGAGGGCAAGCGCGCCTTCCTGATCGAGGCGAGCCGCGCGTTCGGGACGGGGCATCACGAGACGACCAGCGGGTGCCTGGCGATGCTCGACGGGCTGGCGGATGCGGCGTCGGGCGAGCGGTTCGCCAACGTCATCGACATCGGCACGGGGACCGGGCTGCTCGCCTTTGCCGCGGCGCATCTGTGGCCCGATGCGGCGGTGATGGGGACGGATATCGATCCGGTCTCGATCGAGGTGACGCAGGAGAATGCGGACCTGAACGGTGTCGCGGGGATCGACCTGGTGGTGGCCGACGGGACGCTCGACGACGCGATCGTCGCGCGCGCGCCCTATGACCTGGTGATCGCGAACATCCTGGCGGGGCCGCTCGTGTCGATGGCGCCGGAGATTGCGTCGATCGCCGATGCGGAGGCGACGATCGTGCTGGCGGGGCTGCTCGAGACGCAGCGCGCGGGCGTGGTTGCGGCGTATGAAGCGTGCGGGTGCTCGCTGGAGGCGGTCGACCGACGCGGGGACTGGAGCGTGCTGCGGCTGCGCGCGGGGGCGACGCGGTTCGTGGCGGACGGGCCGTTCGATCCCAAGGGGCGCGACGGGTGGGCGCTGGATATCTGATCCTGCTCCGCCGCGAAGGCGGGGGTTTAAACTGGGCCCCCGCCTTTGCGGGGGCACATTGGCGTGCGGCCAGTCGCTCGCCTCACACCGGACACCACCCCGGCGGAGGCCGGGGCCCAGTTGGGATGGCGGTTCGGTTCCATCTCCGGGGTTCACCCAACTGGGCCCCCGCCTTCGCCGGGGTGGTTCGTGGGTGGGGGGCGTTCGGTCTTACCAGGTGATACGGCTCGGCCCGGGGCCTCCGAGAGCGCCTCCCCAGGACGCCTGTTCCCCCGC
>NZ_JRVI01000182.1:0-13817 GCF_000783375.1 Sphingomonas sp. Ant20 | reverse complement strand
GTGCGCCGTTCGACCGCGCGCCCACCCGCGAGCGGCTGACCGGTCTGCCTCGCGCCGGCGGGTCCGGCGGGCCTTGCGACGCACGGCCAACTCCCCCACAGGCGGCGCGGGGACGAACGGAGACCGTCATTTTCAATCTCATTTTCGCGACGCCCTGCCTGGTCGTCCTTGCCCGCTGGCTCTGGCCGCTGTCGATGTCGCTCTGGCTCAAGGCCGGCGTGGCGCTGCTGCTGCTGGTCGCCTCGCAGTTTCATTTCTGGAACCGGCTGTCCTCGGGATCGATCTTCGCGCCCGAGTTTCCGCGCAGCGTCGTCATCCTGTTCAACTGGGCGTTCGCGGCGATCGTGCTGCTCGCGATGCTCCAGCTGCTGCTCGACATCGGCACGCTCGCGACCGCGATCCTGCGTCGTAGCACCACCGCCGCGCCAGACGGCCTGCGTTATGCGATCGCGGGGCTCGCGGCGCTGATCTCCGCGATCGGCGTCTCGAACGCGCTGCGCGTGCCGCCGGTCAAGGACGTCGCGGTCACGATCACCGGGCTGCGCCGCGGTTCGAGGGGTATCGCATCCTCCAGCTCACCGATCTGCACATCAGCCGGCTGTTCCCCGCGCGCTGGGCCGAGGCGGTGGTCACCCGCGCCAATGCGGCAGGCACCGACCTGATCGTCGTCACCGGCGACTTCATCGACGGATCGGTCGCAATGCGCCGCGCCGACGTTGCCCCGCTACGCGCGCTCCGCGCCCCCGACGGCGTCTATGCGATCCCGGGCAATCACGAATATTTCTTCGATTACGCCGCCTGGATGCGGCACCTCGACGGGCTCGGCTTCCGGATGCTCCCCAACAGCCATGCCGTGCTGTCCCGCGGCGACGCGCAGCTGGTGCTCGCCGGGCTCACCGATCTCTCCGCCCCCTCGGTCGGCCAGCCCGGTCCCGATCTCGACAGCGCGTTGCGCGGCGCGCCCGCGGGTGCGCCGGTAGTGCTGCTCGATCACCAGCCGCGCAACGCCGCAGCGCACGGCGTCGCGCTCCAGCTGTCGGGGCATACGCATGGCGGCGTCGCGCCCGGCTTCGACCGCCTGTTCGCGCGCGCCAATGGCGGGTTCGTATCCGGCCGCTACGACGTCGCGGGGATGACGCTCTATGTCGGCAACGGCACCGGCCTGTGGCCGGGCTTCGCGGTCCGGCTCGGCCGCCCGTCAGAGATGACGCGCTTCACGCTGCACGCCGCCGGGCCGGACCTCAATCCGCGGGCACCAGCGTCTTCAGATCGACCGTGATGTCGGCCAGCAGCGCCAGCTCGACCCGCGCCGACGCGACCACCAGCGCCCGCCCCTGCACATAATCCCGCGTCTTGTTGACGCAGTCGAGCGCGATTACCCGCCCCGCCTTCAGATATACCACCGAGAAGCTGCGCGTCGCCGGATCGCCGCGCAGCAGCGCGAGATCATGCCCCGTCGACAGCCCGACGCTCTGAAGTTTCAGGTCATACTGGTTCGACCAGAACCACGGCACTGCGCCATAGGCCTCCTCCACGCCGGTCAGCGCCTTGGCGACGATCGCCGCCTGGTCGTTCGCGTTCTGCACCGATTCCACGCGGATCACGTCCCCGCCGGCAAAGCGGCTGGCGTGCGCCGCGCAATCGCCGACCGCAAAGACATCGGCCAGGCTCGTGCGACACTGCGCGTCGACCATCACCCCCGTTACCCCCCGCCGAACCGCGCCTGCGGCGATCAGCTGCGCGACCGCGGGCACGATGCCGATCCCGACGATGACCATCTCGCACGGCAGCACCGTATCGTCGGCGAGCCGGACGCCCGATGCGGCCCCGTCGGCGCCCTCGATCGCCGCCACCGTTACGCCGGTCCGCAGATCGACGCCGTGCGCGCGGTGCTCGGCCTCGTAGAAACGCGACAGCGCCGCTCCCGCCACCCGCGCGAGCACCCGGTCCTGCGCCTCGAGGACCGTCACCTGCTTGCCGAGCTTGGTCAGCACCGCCGCCGCCTCGAGCCCGATATAGCCGCCGCCGACGACCACGACCCGCGTGACACTCGGCAGTTCGGCGATCATCCGGTCGACATCCTCGCGGGTGCGCACGCCGTGGACCCCGGCGAGATCATGCCCGTCGCACCCCAGCCGCCGCGGCGATCCCCCCGCGGCCCAGACGAGCGTGCCGTAGTGCAGGCTCGTCGCGTCGGCGCTCTCGGTCGCCTGCGCGTCGACATGGCGGACACAATGCGCGGCTGCATCGATATGGCTGACGCGACGCCCGGGGATCAGCGTGATCCCGCGCTCCTCCCAGAAGCTGGCAGGGCGCAACAGGATGCGATCGAACGCCTTTTCGCCGGACAGATAGTCCTTCGACAGCGGCGGCCGCTCATAGGGAGGCGACGTCTCGTCACCGATCAGCCCGATCGTCCCCGCATAGCCGCGTTGTCGCAGCGCGATCGCGACCTGCGCACCGGCATGGCCGGCCCCGACGATCAGGACGTCATGATGATTGCGAGCGGACATGCATCGACCTCTGTGATTGGCCGGTCTCGATGCCCGTCCCGACGCCGGTCGACAAGGGCGCGACGATGGTCGTAATGGCCAATCATCGCGATCGACCGGATAGAGGCCTGGAACCAGGCGCCGCCGGACGCGCTCAAACCGCGAGTCAGGAACTGTGCAAACCACCCCCTCCCCCCAGGCCCGCTCCGGCGACGGCATGCCCCACGGGGTCCCGCGCGGTTGCGCGATCATCGTCATGGGCGTCAGCGGCAGCGGCAAGTCGACGCTCGGCCAGCGTCTCGCCGATCAGACCGGCGACCGCTTCCTCGAGGGCGATGGCTTCCACAGCGCGGAGGCGGTCGCAAGATGCGCGCCGGCCATCCGCTCGACGACGCGACCGTTGGCCCTGGCTCGACCGGGTCGGTCACGCGATCGGCGACGCGGTCGCGGCGGACGGCTTTGCGGTCGCCGCCTGCTCCGCGCTGAAGCGGGTCTATCGCGAGCGGCTCGGCGCTGCGGCGGGCGTCCCGCTGCTGTTCGTGCTGCTCGACACCGATCCGGCGGAACTCGCGCGACGGCTCGGCGCGCGCGCGGGCATTACATGCCGGCCAGCCTGCTCGACAGCCAGCGCGCGACGCTCGAGCGTCCGGGGCCCGACGAAACCGCGATCACGCTCGATGCGCAGGCGACGCCCGACACGCTGGTACGCGACGTGTGGGCCTGGATCGATGACCGCGCCAGCGCGGATGGCGCTAACGGCGCGGATCGGCGATAAGATCGACCAAGGTCGTAATGGCCACAGGGCAACTGGTGGCCGAACAGGGTGGCCAACAGCGCTTGCAGGATGGGGGATCTGATCGTGACGATAGGACGACGCGAATTTGTCATCGGCGCAACCGCGCTGGCCGCGGTGCCCGCGATCACGCAGGCGGCCCCCCGACGCGCAAGCTCGGCTATGCGATCGTCGGGCTGGGCTATTACGGGCTCGACGTCATCATCCCCGAATTCGCCAAATGCGCGCACAGCCGGCTCGCCGCGGTGGTCAGCGGTGACCCCGCCAAGGCGCGCCGCGTCGCGGCCGCGCACGGCCTGCCCGACCGGTCGGTCTACAGCTATGCGACCTTCGACCGGATCCGCGACAATCCCGATATCGATATCGTCTATATCTGCCTGCCCAACGCGATGCATGCCGAGTACACGATCCGCGCCGCGCGCGCCGGCAAGCATGTGCTGTGCGAAAAGCCGATGGCGGTCTCGGTCGCCGAATGCGAGGCGATGATCGCGGCCTGCAAGGCGGCGGATCGCAAGCTGATGATCGGCTATCGCTGCCATTTCGAGCCCTGCAATGTCGAGGCGATGCGGCTCGCGCGCGCGGGGACGATGGGCAGGACGCGTTACGTCCGGTCCGAACACGGCTTCGTCCAGCGCGATCCGTCGAAGTGGCGGCTGAACAAAGCGCTGGCGGGCGGGGGCTCGCTGATGGACATGGGCATCTACAGCCTCCAGGCCGCACGCTACATGACCGGCGAGGAGCCCGTCGCGGTGACCGCGCGCGAGTCCACCGATCGCACCGATCCGCGGTTTCGCGAGGTCGAGGACATGATCGACTGGACGCTCGAATTTGCGTCCGGCGCGATCGCCAGCTGCCAGTCGATGTACAGCGCGAACCAGAACCACATCCTGATGATGGGCGAACGCGGCCGGATCGAGCTCGAACCCGCGACCCGCTATGCCGACAACCGGATGTGGACGGGCGCCGACGGCCGCGAACGCGATGTCACGCCAGCAGCATCCGGCCGAACCCAGTTCGCCGGCCAGCTCGATCATCTCGTCACCTGCATCCGCACCGATCGCGAACCGATGGTGTCGGGCGCGGAGGGCCTGCGCGACCTGCGTATCGTCGAGGCGATCTATCGCTCGGCGCGCGAGGGGCGGACGATCCGGCTGGCATCGGGCACCAAGGCGTGATGCGCGTGCTGCTCGCGCTGGCGACGGTCGCGGTCGCCACGGTCGCGCCGGCGCAGGAAGCGGCGCGCGATTTCGTCGCAGCGACCGATATCCCCCGCGCGGTCGCGGCGCTCGAAGCGACGATGAAACCGGGTCAGGGCTTTGCGATGCAGACGCTCGTCAGCGGCGGCGGCAGCGTCGTCGTGCTCGAATATTGGAAAGCCGAAGGCCGTCCTGCGGTGCATCCCGACGAGAATGAATATGCGACCGTCGTCGCGGGATCGGGGACGTTGCTTTCGGGTGGACGCTTGGTCGATCCGCATGTCGTCAATCCCGGCCTCACCGACGGTGCGCGGATCGAGGGCGGCACGACCCGCGCGCTCCGCCCCGGCGACGTCCTGCTGATCCCCGCCGGCGTTCCGCACGGCTTCGGTGTCGGGCCCGAAGGGCTGGTCCTGCTCGGTACCAAGATCACGCCGCGCCGACCGGCTGTCCCTGCGCGATAAGATGCGTCTGCCAATCGCGACGTCCCGATCGGGCGTCTCGATCCGCAACCTGATCTGCCGGATCTGACGACTGCGCCGGATGTCGGACCCGCTGCGAGCGCACGCATGCTACAACCGCGAATGCGCGTATTTGTGAGGATCTATAGGGTTGGTCTGGCGCGCGTATAAACTCAGCAAATCGCAAGATCAGCACCCGGATTCGATGTCGCGAACAGAATTCCCGGTCAATTGAGCGCTTTAATAATATTTGCGGGTGTCATTTTCTGCCAATAGCGCGTAGTCGCGCGAATGGAGGGGGAAAATTTTTCAACAATCAAGGATCCCGTGTGACCGAAACCATCAATACCGTCGAACTGGCGGCAGAACTGACGGCAGCCTGGCTGGCGAACCCCAACACCCGCACCGCTGCCGAAGACGTTCCTGCGTTTCTCCTGTCGATGCACACCGCCGTGACCAAGCTCACGACCGGCGCAGAGATGACGGGCGATACCGCCGAGGCGACGACCTATGAGCCCGCCGTGACGGCGCGCAAGTCGCTTGCATCGCCTGACCACATCGTCTCGATGATCGACGGCAAGAAGTACAAGACACTGCGTCGCCACCTGACGACGCATGGCATGACGCCGGAGCAGTATCGCGAACGCTTCAACCTGAGGCCGACTATCCGATGGTCGCTGCGACCTATTCGGAAGCACGCCGTGCGATGGCGAAGTCGATCGGCCTCGGCCGCAAGGCGGGCTCGAAGGTCGAAGCCGCTGCGGAAGACGCAGGCAAGACTTCGCGCAAGACCGGCAAGGCCGCGCTCGATGCCGCCAAGCGTACGCTCGGCAGCGACGATTGATGCGCCACGGGGAGGGCTGATCGCCCTCCCCGACCGTTAAAGCCATTCTGAGCGCTCTGCCGGTCGCGCTCTGAATCACGCTATAATGCCGTCTGGCCCGATCCGGGTTTCGCGCGTTACACAGATCGATGACCGAACCGATCTCTCCCGCCATTCCGGCTGCCACGTTGGTGATCTTTCGCGATCGCCCGTCGCTCGCCCCCGAACTGCTGATGGTCGAACGCGCGGGATCGATGGCGTTTGCCGGCGGTGCACTCGTCTTCCCCGGTGGCCGGGTCGACCCCGCCGACCGCATTCTAGCAGAGCAACTTATCCCGCAGCCCGCTGATCCGGTCATGATTGACGAGGTCGCCGCCCGCATCGCCGCAATCCGCGAGACGATCGAGGAGGTCGGGCTCGCCATCGGTCTTCATCCCGCACCGTCCGCCGATACGCTCGCGACACTTCGCGCGGCGCTGCATGCCGGACGGGAACTGGGGCCGATGCTCGACGAGCTGGGGCTCCGCTGTGATCCGCACTTGCTCACCTATTTCGCGCGGTGGCGACCCGCGCATCATCTGACCCGCATCTTCGACACACGCTTCTATCTCGCGCGTCTGCCTGCCGACGCCGCCCCCGCCCGCGTCGACGAGACGGAGAATGTCCGCCTGCTCTGGGCGACCGCTGCAGAGATCCTCGCGCATGCCGATGCCGGCCGCGCACAGGTGATCTTCCCCACCCGCCGCAACCTCGAACGCCTCGCGCTGTTCGCCGGCTTCGACGACGCGGTCGACGACACACGGCGCAGACCGGTCCGCACCGTGACGCCGTGGATCGAGCCGCGCGACGGGATCGATCATTTCTGCATTCCCGACGATCTTGGCTATCCGGTGACCAGCGAGCCCGTCACCCGCGTGGCGCACGGCTCATGCGCACGGTGCGACGGACACTGGGCTGGATCGTCGCGCTGGCTGTGATCGCGGGTCTCGGACTGATACTCTGGTCGACCCTGCGCGGTCGGCCGCAGGATCTGCCCTGGACCCCGCTCGACCTCGGCCAGCCGATCGGGCTGATGACCGGGCGCAAGCTCAACGCGCTGACTCAGTCCTATCCCGCCTGTCAGGCCGCGCTCGAGCGTGCCGGTGTCCGCTACACCGCACTGCCGCCTCGCAGCGGCGAAGGCCAATGCGGCTATAGCGACGGCGTTCGGTTCACATCCGGTGGCGCGCGACGGACCGACTTCGCGCCCGCGGGTCTCGGCATCGCCTGTCCGGTCGCCGCCGCGCTCGCGATATGGGAATGGAATGTCGTCCAGCCCGCGGCCGAACGGCATTTCGGCACCAAGGTCACGAGCATCGACCATTTCGGCAGCTATAGCTGTCGCCGCATCTACGGCCGCGATGCCGGCACGTGGAGCGAGCATTCGACCGCCGACGCGGTCGACATTGCCGGCTTTCGGCTGGGCAATGGCACGCGGATTACCGTAGCCCGCGACTGGAAAGGCGATGCCGCCAAGGCCGCCTTCCTCCGGGAGGTACGCGACGGCGCCTGCCAGCTGTTCGCGACGACGCTCTCGCCCGATTACAACGCCGCACATGCCGACCACTTCCATCTCGATCAGGCGGATCGCGGCGCGATGGGCTGGCGCGCCTGCCGCTGAGCCGTCAGGTGGCGAGCGACGTCCCGCTGTCGACCTTCTCCACCCAATAGGGAAAGAAGACCGGCTCCCGGCTCGACCAGCCCGACGCGGTCGCCGCGGCTTCGCTGATGGATTGGAGCAGCTTGCGGCGCAGTTCGGGGTGGAGATGCGGCAACGCCGCCGCCGCGCAGAAGGCGGACGGCAGCCACGGTCGGACATCCGCGCCGGCAAGCCGCTCGTACAGGAACCGGAACGCGGAAAAGCTCGTCAGCCGCCCCTGCCCCAGATCGAACGCGGCCAGCGTCACCAGTTTTCCCAGAAACCGGTCCGCCCCGCCGAGCCCCGCATCCTCGGGCAGAAGCTCGCGAAGATCGTCAAGACCAAGATAGAGCCGCGCCTGTGCACGGATGCTGGCCTCCTCGACCACGTCGCGCGACCAGCGCGTCATCGCATCCTCGCGATCGAGGCCGACATCGAGCGAACGCCGGATATAACGCTGCGTCGCGCTGGAAAAGCCTGCGAATTCCTTCATCTCGGCGAGCGTCGTGATGCCCTTTGCCGGTTTCATCCGTGAAGCCATATCGTCACCCCGCCTTGCTGCAAGTAACAGGCGTTCCCATGCATTTGGGGCAGAGGAGGGTCCCTAACGCATCGTCACGTCACGGGTATAAGCGACCATGAAATCTGTTGCGCTGCAACACGCAATGCGACCAGTCGAGGCCAGACATCAAACTTTTCGCCAAGGGCGGTATTTACGCAACATTAGAACTTGGAATGTCGGAGCGCCGCCCGCGCCCGGCATCGGCCGGGCGCGAGCAGACTCCCCGATAGATCAGCTGTTCTTTTCGGACAGCTTGCGTTCTGCTTCGGCATCATAGCCCGACGACGGCGCCGGCCCCTGATTGTGCACCGGCTGAGTCGAGGCGGGCGGATCGCTCGCATCCATCGACTCGTCGAGCGCATTGTCGAGACGCGCATCGTTGCTCGACGGGTTCTTCTGCAGCCGCTTGCCGATCGACTTGTCCTGACCGGCCTCCTGGCGCGGGTCGCGGCCGTCGGTCCGGCCGTTGGCAGCATCGCCATCCTGCCCATCCGGTGCAACCGACAGGCTGTCGAGCGCGCGTTTGTCGATATCGTTCATGTCGAGACTCCTGTGAAAATCGTTACGGACGCAAACGGTTCAGCACGCCCGGTGTTCCTGCCGCTGCGACGAGCGACTCGCGTCGCGGACCGGTCACGCAGTTTCGTCGTCGAGCGCGCGGACCCGGACAGTCTGCGTCCACAGCGTCGCCTGCCCGAACACCGTCATGAACGCGATGTCGGTGGCGTCGCGCCCGATGCAGACACGCGCGATATCGCCGCACGACGCCATCCCCGTCGGATCGACCAGCCGCCACGCGCCATCGAGCCAGAGCTCGGCGACCGCGTGGAAGTCGGGCGGATCGACCCCCGGCGCATAGGCCGAGACGCAGCGCGCCGGGATCCCCCCCCGCGCGTGCGAGCGCGACCAGCAGATGCGCATAGTCGCGGCACACGCCCGAACGCGACGCGAAGGTGTCGAGCGCGGTCGTCTCGCCCGAACTCGATCCCATCCGGTAATCGAGCGCATTGCCGACCCAGGCACTCAGCGCCGCCGCCAGCGCGCCGCCGTCGAGCCCGGGAAACTCGCGCGCGACGAACCCCTCGAACCGGTCCGACTGGCAATAGCGGCTTGGCATCAGATAGGCGGTGACGTCACCGGGCAGCAGCCGGGGCGGCGTGGTGCCATAGGCGCCGAGCGCGACGACCGGCCGCTCGACCTTCACCACCGCGCGGTACGCCGCGGTCAGCCGGCCATGCCCCCGCCGCCCAGCAACGCTGGCCGATGCCGTCCTCGCCCGGGACCGCGCGGATCGGGCTGTCCGACCAGATCGTCAGCGACTGCTCCTCGATCCGCTGGTCGGGCATCGCCGCCGCCTCGATCTGCAGCAACACGTCGCGTCGCCGGCAATTCCATAATCCAGATGAACGTCGATCGAGAGACGCATTGTGGTCTTAAATCCTGGCCAGGATGCAAAAACGGCCCGGCAGTTTCCCGCCGGACCGTCACTCAGAGAAGGTGCGAAGCGCTTAGTTGCGGCTGCTGCCGAACAGGCGAAGCACGAACATGAACATGTTGATGAAGTCGAGATACAGGCTCAGTGCCGACATGATCACGACCTTGCCGACCATGTCCGTACCCGCGACCTGCATGTACAGGCTCTTGGTACGCTGCGTGTCATAGGCCGTCAGACCCGCGAACAGCAGCACGCCGACGCCGCTGATGACCAGCTGCATGACACCCGACTGGAGGAAGATGTTGATGATGCTCGCCACCAGCAGACCGACCACGCCGATGATCAGGAACGTCCCGAACGCCGACAGATCACGCTTCGTGGTGTAACCGTACAGACTCAGCCCTGCGAAGCCGGCGGCGGTCGCGAAGAACGCGCTGGCGATCGACGTGCCGCTATAGACCAGGAAGATCGTCGACAGCGACAGACCCATCAGGATCGCAAAGCCCCAGAACAGCATCTGCAGCGTCGCGGTGCTCATCCGGTTCTGGCCGAAGCTCATGCCGAACACGATCGCGAGCGGCGCGAACATGATGACGTACTTCAGCGGACCGCCGCCCATGAACACCTGTGCGGCAGGCGACGATGCACCGCCCCAGGCGAACAGAAGCGCGACGATGCCGGTCAGCAGCACGCCCGAGCCCATATAGTTATAGACCGACAGCATGTACGAGCGGAGACCCGCGTCATATGCTGCCGAACCGGTGGTGGTGGCCGTCGCTCCGAACGGCGCGGCACGAGGCCGGGGATCAGACCAATTAGCCATTGAAATTACAACTCCTCTATCCGGCCACATGCCGCTTGCGTGCAACATCGGTGCTGGGAGGACGATTTTCAAGCGGAGACGTTCCCAATTCGGGGTGATCGGCGCTATCAATCCCGCCGATGCTACGCCTGTTTCTCGCGCTCCGCCCGCCCCTCCCCATCCGCGAGATGCTGTTCGACCTGATGGACGGGATCGGCGGTGCGCGCTGGCAGGATGACGAGCAGCTCCACGTCACGACGCGCTTCCTCGGCGAGGTCGATCCGCGTCTGGCCGACGACATCGTGACCGAGATCGACCGGCTCCGCCTGTCGCTGACGCCGGCGGCGCCAACGGTGGCGTTGCATGCGGTCGGTCAGTTCGCGAGCCGCGGGCGTACCGACACGCTCTGGGCGGGCGTCACCCCGCACGCCGCGCTCACCGCGCTGCACCGCAAGGTTGATCAGGCGGTGGTCCGCGCCGGGCTGCCACCCGATCGCCGCGCCTATCTGCCGCACGTCACGCTCGCGCGGCTGCCGCGGTCGCTCGGCACGTCGCCGGAGATCGACGGCTGGATCGCCCGCCATGCCGGGCTCGCCAGCGCGCCGTTTGCGATGACCCATCTGACGCTGTACCAGAGCCACCTCGGCCGCGACGGTGCCTGGTACGAACCACTGCTGCGCTGGCCGCTCGAACCCGACGCCGGAACCGCCGGCGACTTTGGCGGGTTCGCGTCGGATCAATAGGGAGAGACGGACATGCGGATTGCAACATTTGCGCTGGTCGGTGCAGCAGCGCTCACGCTGGCGGCCTGCGATCAGAAAGGGCTCGAGACCGGGACGCCGATCGCAGGCGGGCAGAGCGCACGCGCGATGCTGATGAACGCCGCCGGGGTCGATGTCGGCCGCGCGACCGCGACCGACGTTGCCGGCGGACTGCGCTTCACCGTCGACGCCAAGGCGCTGCCGCCGGGCACGCACGGCGTCCATATCCACACGACCGGTCGCTGCGACGCGCCCGACTTCACGACCGCGGGGGGCCATTGGAACCCGACGTCGATGAAGCACGGGTCGATGAACCCGCAGGGGCCGCATGAGGGCGATCTGCCCAACCTGATCACCGGCACCGACGGCCGCGGCACGGTCGGCGTCACGATCCCGGGTGCGACGATGGCCGGGCTGCTCGATGCCGATGGTTCGGCGTTCGTGGTCCATGCCGGTCCCGACGATTTGATGACCGACCCCGCCGGCAACAGCGGCGGCCGCATCGCCTGCGGCGTGTTCCAGCCGAGCTGAACCACTTAGCCTAGCCATGGCATCCTCGGCGAGGGACCATGGCTAGGCGACCTCCCCCGCCGCCCGGGCCCGCGCCTCGCGCGAGGCCTCGGCGGCAGGGACCAGCCGGTACGCCGCGACCGCCGCGGCCAGCGTGATCGGCACGCTGACCAGCAGCGACAGCATCCCGACCGACAGGCTCCCACTGAGCGTCGACACCCGACCCGCCAGATACGGCCCAAGCGCCAGCCCGATCAGCGTCGTGCCGATGAAGAAGGTCGCGGTCGCCGTTCCCCGCATCCGCGGCAGCACCAGATCCTGCGTTGTCGCCGCGGCGGCACCGAGCGCACAGCTCGCGGTGATCTGCGCGAGGAAGATTCCGGCATAGAAGGGCAGCGGCACCGACGCGGTAAAGGCGAGGCACAGGAACGGCACCGGCACGACCGCGCCGAAGATCACCACCAAAAGCCGCCCGGCAGGGTTGGTCCGCCGCAACCGGTCCGAGACCACTCCGCCCATCGTCAGCCCGAGAAACCCCGCAAGCGCGCCCAGCCCGCC
Organism: Sphingomonas sp. Ant20; assembly: GCF_000783375.1. NCBI lineage: Bacteria > Pseudomonadati > Pseudomonadota > Alphaproteobacteria > Sphingomonadales > Sphingomonadaceae > Sphingomonas > Sphingomonas sp. Ant20. Next base: position 1,746 of record NZ_JRVI01000182.1, on the reverse strand, counting down.
GAGCAGGAACCCAGCGCTCGACGGCGTCGCGCCGAGCACGCGCAGCGCATAGGGCGCCGCCCAGAAGCTCGCCGCATAGCTCAGGAACGCGTTCAGGCCATAGGCGACGACCGTGCACAGGAACGCGGGCGTGCCGATGATCAGCGCGAAGGTCGGCGGATCGCGGCGGCGCAGCGCACAGGCCCAGGAGAACACGGCATAGACGCCGGTCCCGATCGCCACCCATTGCGGCCAGGGCTCGCCCGCTCCAACCAGTCCGACCACCGCCAGCGTGACGATCGCCAGCCCGGCGAGGTTGACGACGAACGCCCTGACCCCGCCCATCGCCGCACCGATCAGCGTCAGCGGCGGCACGATGGTCAGCAACTCGCCGGCGAAGGCGCGAAACGGTGCGGGGTGCGGCGCCGGTTCGGGAAGCCCCTCGACATGCCCGCGGATCGGTTCCCTCAGCGTCGCGATCCAGATCGCGAGCAGCAGACCCGGCACACCGACCGCCATGAACGCCGCCTGCCACCCGACCAGCCCGAACGGCCCGCCCCCCGGATAGGCCCGGTTCCAGCCCTGCACGATCGCCCCGCCGATAAACAGCGAGCAGCCGCCACCGACATAAAGCCCGGCCGAATAGATCGACAACGCAGTCGCACGCAGCCTTTTGGGGAAATAATCGGAAATCAGCGAATAGGCCGACGGGCTGGCGGTCGCCTCGCCGATGCCGACGCCGATCCGCGCCGCCGCGAGATGCCCGCCGGTCCGCGACAGGCCGGACACCGCCGTCATCACCGACCAGAGCGTCAGGCCGATCGTCATCAGCCGGACCCGGTGCCAATTGTCCGCAAGCCGCCCGAGCGGGATCCCGAACAGCGCATAGAAGACCCCGAACGCGGTCCCGTAGAGAAACCCGAGATCCTGATCCTTCAGCCCCAGATCACGCTTTATGTCCTCGGCAAGGATCGAGATGATCTGCCGGTCGACGAAGTTGAGCACATAGACCAGGAACAGGATCGACAGCACATACCAGCCATAGCGGGTCGCCCCCGCCTGCCCGTCCGGCTCGGCAGGCGGCGCCGCTTCTTCGAACTTCGATTGATCCGCGACCTGCGCCATGACCCCTCCGACCGTCGTTTTCGAGCAATCGGTATCAGAGGTTTCTTCGTATCAACAGCGGTTTCACGCGGTCGCGGTATGTCAGCCCGATGTCGCCTGACGCCGCCGGGTCGCACCCTGCTCCAGCCGCCGCAACAGCGACTCGATCGAAGGCGGTGACGGCGATGCAGCCGCGCCGGCGTATCGACCAGACGCGGCTCATGGCGCGCCGCACCGTTGACGGCGCCAACTGACGGTGGAGCCGACGATGGCGCTGACCAAGCCACCGAGACCCGCGGTGCGACCGGCTCGCTCACCATGATCGGGACCGTCGCGGCCTCCACCGGCTCGTCGATCGCGACGGATTCGTCGGCTAATGCTTCGACCCGCTCCTCGTCTTCCACCGGAGTGGCTGGCGCGACCGGCGCCGCCTCGGCCTGCACCAGCGGCGTGACCGGCCGGATCGGCGCCATCGGCACCGGCAGGATCGCATGCGGGTCGAACGCCGCGAGCGGCTGGTCGAGGTCCGCGGGGATCGATCGCTCGAGCGTGACCGGGTTCGCCGCGGTCACCTCCATCATCGGCGTGCCGAGATCGGCCGCGGTCATCGGCCGGCGTGGCGGCGCGTCGGGATGCGCATCGGCCCGGCGGACGACCGGCACG
>NZ_JRVI01000181.1:0-4315 GCF_000783375.1 Sphingomonas sp. Ant20 | reverse complement strand
CCGGCGCTTCGGCTTGCGGACTCGAAGCCCGCGCGACTGGTTCGCGCCGCTCGCCGAGCTGCGCGCCGAACTTGACGCCGCGATCCTCGCACATGGCGGCGAGATCGTCGCGCAGGCCAGCCCCCGCATCCCCGACCATCGCCTCCTACCGGATGCCCGGCGTCGGCGCGGCGGCGCAGCTGATCCGCCTCGACATGGCCGGGTTCGCGGTCTCGGCGGGCAGCGCCTGTTCGTCGGGCAGCATGCGGCCGAGCCATGTCCTCGCCGCGATGGGCTATCCCGCCGACGCCGCCGCGCAGGTCGTCCGCGTCAGCTTCGGCTGGACCACCACCGCCGACGACGTCGCGCGCTTCGCCGAGGCCTGGACGCGCATCGCCCGCGACATCAGGGCGGCCGCATGAGCTATCTCGATTACCAGGCGACCACCCCCGCTCGCGCCCGAGGCGCTCGCCGCGATGCTCCCCTGGCTCGAATCGCAGCATGCCAACCCGCATTCGCCCCACCGCGAAGGCCGCCGCGCGAAGGCCGCGGTCGAGCTGGCGCGCGATCAGGTCGCGGCGCTGCTCCCCCCCGGTGGCCGCATCGCCTTCACCAGCGGCGCGACCGAGGCGCTGAACTGGGCGATCAAGGGCACCGCCGGGCCGATCACGACGCTCGCCACCGAACACGCCGCCGTCCTCGACACCGCGGCGGCGGAAGCAGCGCAGGGGCGCGACGTGACGATCCTGCCGGTCGGCGCAGACGGGATCGTCGACAGCGTCCCATCCGGCGCAGGCGTCGTCGCCGCGATGCTCGTCAACAACGAGATCGGCGTGATCCAGCCGATCGCCGCGCTTGCCGAGGCCGCGCACGCCGCCGGCGCGCTGATGCTGGTCGACGCGGTCCAGGGCTATGGCCGCGTAGCAATCCCCGACACCGTCGACCTGATCGCAATCTCCGCGCACAAGATCCACGGTCCCAAGGGCATCGGCGCGCTGTGGATCCGCGACGGCGTCACGCTCGCTCCGCTCATGCACGGCGGCGGGCAGGAAGCGCCCGGCCGTTCGGGCACGCTGTCGCCCGCCCTGTGCGCCGGCTTCGGCGTCGCCGCGCAACTGATGGCCGACCGCAGGGACCAGGACGCCGCGCATGTCGAGCGCCTCTGGGCGCTCGCCCGCGACCGGCTCGGCCCCGGCTGGACGATCAACGGCGCCACCGACCCGCGCTATCACGCAATCTCAACGTGCGGCGCGAGGGGCTCGACGTGAACCGGCTGATGTCCGACCTGCGCGACATCGCCTTTTCCGCAGGCTCGGCCTGTGCGAGCGGGTCGGGGCGGGTCGAGCCATGTGCTCCGCGCGATCGGGCTGAGCGAGACCCAGGCCCGGTCGAGCATCCGCCTCGGCTTCGGCCGCTACACCACCGAAACAGACCTCGCCGCCGCGATCGACGCGATCGCGGCCGCGGCGGAAGGGCAATGGCCATGATCGTCCGCTTCCCATGATTGTCCACTTCATCGCCCGCGACGGCAGCATGCGCAGCGTCGCCGCCACCCCCGGCGACCGGCTGCTCGACGCCGCCCAGGCGGACGGCCAGCCGCTCGAGCACGTGCGAGGGCCAGCTTGCCTGCGCGACCTGCCATGTCATCGTCGACGCCGCCGATGTCGCCCGGTTGCCGCCGGCGAGCGCGGACGAGGAGGACATGCTCGATCTCGCCCCCGGCGCGACCCGGACCAGCCGGCTCGCCTGCCAGATCCGCCTGACCGAGGCGCTCGACGGACTGACGGTGCGCATCCCCGGCTGACCGACCAAGCGAACCTTACAGAATGACAACGGCCGGTTCAGCGTCGAGCCACGGCGGTTCGGCGATCAAGCCCCCACCGCCCCAGTATACGGGGCATTGATACAGCCCCGCTGCCCGGGGCTCGAGTGGAGTAGCTCTCATGAGGATCATCGCTTTCTTCGCCGCTGGCGCCCTGGCCGCCGGTACCCTGGTCGCAGCGGCCCCCGCCGGACGCACAGCGTTACGGCTGGGACGGGCCGCGCGGCGGCGGGCATCATGACCGCGGCTGGCATGGCCCGCGCCATCGCTATGACGGCTATCGGGATGGCGGTTACCGGGGCGGCTACCGGGGCGGGTACCGGGATGGATATCGCGGCGGCTATCGCGGGCACCACGGCGGCTATCGCGCGCATTACGGCTATGGCGGGCCGCGTGGCTATGGCCGCTCGCGCGTCGTGTGCCGGATCCAGCGCGGCTATTACGGCCCGGTTCGCCGCTGTTTCCGTCGTTGATACGGAACCGTAATGAGGCGGCGCGAGTTTGCTAACATAGGTTATGGGATTCACGCGAATCCAGACCGCTCAGGAGACTTTCCATGAAGTTGTTTACCCTCGCCGCCGCCGGTCTCGTTGCGCTCACCGGCCTCGCGCCCGTCGGCTTCGCCGCCGAGGCATCCGCACAGCGCACCGTCGTCCATGAGCGGACCGTCGTCCGTCACAACGACAACCGTCCCGGCGTCCGTCATCGTACGCGCACGCGTCAGGTCTGCCGCAACGTGGTCCGCAACCATCATCGCCAGCGCGTCTGCCGCACGGTTCGCGTCAACCGCTAAGAACGGGCCTTCCCCAGGATCAGGCCGTAAAGCGGCTTGATCATCCCGTCCGACCCCGCCATATGCGCAGCGGGAGTCGGGCGGACGGGGTCGTCGCCAACTTGGTCAGATCCGGAAGGAAGCAGCCACAACGATTTCGCCCCGGGTCGTCCCGGCTCCCACCGCGAACATTTGCAAGCAAATGTGAGCGCGGCCAGCGGCGCACAGCGCCGTCTGACGACACGGCGTCGCCGTGGCGCCCCTACCTTCGCCGCCAAACCCCTGATCCCAAACAGCTTTCGCAAAGACGTTCCCGAAACGTTCCATTTCGCTGTAAATCTGCCCGCGTTTGTGGTACGCCGCACCATGGCCCAGATCGTTCCCAGTTCCGGCCCTCGATACGCCGTCCCGAACGGCCGCATCCCGACCTCGCGCTGCACCGCGACGACGCCCGATGTCGACCCGACGCCCAATGTTGAATCGCGCTATCGTCTCAACATTCGCAACATTCGCGGTCCCGGCCATGCCCTTCGACACCGGACCCGACAGCCGCTATGACGACCGCAATGTCAGATTCCTTCGACCTGGGCGAACCGCCGCAGCCGGCTGCTAAGGCGGATGTCGCGTACCGCGTGCTCGCGCGCAAATACCGCCCGCAGACCTTTTCCGAGCTTATCGGGCAGGACGCGATGGTCCAGACGCTCGGCAACGCGATCAAGCGCGACCGGCTGGCGCATGCCTTTCTGATGACCGGCGTGCGCGGGGTCGGCAAGACGTCGACCGCGCGCCTGATCGCCAAGGCGCTCAATTGCATCGGTCCGGACGGGCAGGGTGGTCCGACGATCGACCCGTGCGGCGTCTGCGAACCCTGCCGCGCGATCGCCGAGGGCCGCCATATCGACGTGATCGAGATGGACGCCGCGAGCCATACCGGCGTCGACGACGTCCGCGAGATCATCGACGCGTCGCGCTATTCGGCGGTCACCGCGCGCTTCAAGATCTACATCATCGACGAAGTCCACATGCTGTCGAAGAACGCGTTCAACGCGCTTCTGAAAACGCTGGAGGAACCGCCCGCGCATGTGAAGTTCCTGTTCGCGACGACCGAAGTGAACAAGGTGCCGGTGACGGTCCTGTCGCGCTGCCAGCGCTTCGACCTGCGCCGCATCTCGGCGGAACAGCTCGCCAGGCACTTCGCCTGGGTGTCGACCGAAGAGGGCGTCGTCGCCGAGCCCGAGGCGCTGATGCTGATCGCACGCGCCGCGGAAGGGTCCGCGCGCGACGGCCTGTCGATCCTCGACCAGGCGATCGCGCATGCCGGGCTCGAAGGTGGCGGCGTCACCGCGGACGCGGTGCGGCAGATGCTCGGCCTGTCCGATCGCGGCGCGGTGCGCGACCTGCTCGGACTGATCCTGGCGGGCGACGGGGCGGGGGCGCTCGCCTCGCTGCGGCGGCAATATGACTATGGCGTCGATCCGCTGTCGGTGCTCCGGTCACTGCTCGAAACCGTTCACGGCATCACGCTGACCAAGGTCGGGACGCCGGCCGACGCCGCGCAGCCCGCGGAAGAGCGCACCGCGCGCGAGGAGTGGGCCGCCAATCTGTCCTACCCCGCGCTGCATCGCCTCTGGCAGCTGTTCCTCAAGGGCCATGACGAGGTCGCCAAGGCAGTCCTGCCGATCGAGGCGGCGGAGATGGCGCTGCTGCGGACGATATACGCATCGACGCTGCCCGATCCCGGC
>NZ_JRVI01000180.1:0-11240 GCF_000783375.1 Sphingomonas sp. Ant20 | reverse complement strand
CTTCGCGGCGTCGGCGCCCGTCGCTGGCGGCGCCCGGCCGCCGCGCGATCAGCGTCGCTTCGTCAGTCCGGCGGTTGAGCAGGAGATCGTGCGGGTGAAGGCGAGGATCGCGGATCCCGCGCTGCGCCATCTGTTCGAGACCTGTTATCCCAACACGCTCGACACGACGGTCCGGTTGGGGATCGTCGACGGCAAGCCGGACGGGTTCGTCATTACCGGCGATATCGAGGCGATGTGGCTGCGCGACAGCTCGGCGCAGATGCAGACCTATGTCCATCTCTGCCGCCGCGACCCGGCGCTGCGCCGCCTGTTCCACGGCGTCATCCAGCGCCAGGCGCGGTGCATCCTGATCGATTCCTACGCCAATGCCTTCATGGCGGATCCGCAGGCCAAGTCGAACCTGGGCGCGATCGACGACCTGACCGAGATGCGCGCGGGCGTTGCCGAACGCAAATGGGAGCTCGATTCGCTCTGCTATCCGATGCGGCTCGCCTATGGCTACTGGAGCGAGACGCGCGATACCGCGCCGTTCGATGCGCTCTGGGCCAAGGCGATGGCGCGGGCGGTGGCGACGATGCGCGAGCAGCAGCGCAAGACCGATGACGGCCCGTACCGGTTCGAGCGCGTCAATCGCCACGCGACCGAAACGCTGATGCTGAAAGGCGTCGGGGCGCCGACACGCAAGGTCGGGCTGATCCATTCGATGTTCCGCCCGTCGGACGATGCCTGCACGCTGCCCTTCCTGATCCCGTCGAATCTGTTTGCGGTGTCGGCGCTGCGCATGCTCGCCAAGGTTCATGTCGAGGCGCGGCACGACGGCGCCGCGGCGGCGGAGTGCGTTGCGCTCGCCGACGAGGTCGACGCGGCGCTGCGCACGCATGGCCGGATGGCGTATCGCGCGGGCGGCACGGGCGGCACGGGCACGGGCGGAGACGTCTGGGCGTTCGAGGGTGGACGGGTTCGGCAATGCGATCTTCATGGACGATGCGAACGTGCCGAGCCTGTCGGCGCTGCCGCTGCTCGGCGCCGCGTCGCGCACCGATCCGCTGTACCGTCGGACCCGGGCAGCCGCCTGGAGCGCGCGCAACCCGTATTTCTTCACCGGCAGCGCGGCGGACGGAATCGGCGGCCCGCACAAGGGGCTGGGCATGATCTGGCCGATGTCGATCATCGTCCGCGCGATGACCAGCGATGACGATGCGGAAATCCGGCAATGCCTGCGCTGGCTGAAGACCACCGACGCGGGCACCGGCTTCATCCACGAATCGTTCGACAAGGATGACCCCAAACGCTTTTCGCGGCCCTGGTTCGCCTGGGCGAACGGGCTGTTCGGCGACCTGATCCTCGATCTCGAGCGGCGCCGCCCCGCCCTGCTGCGCGAGACCTTCTGATTCCCCCGACCGCCCGACCTTTAGGAGACCACCGCGTGATCCGCGCCACCCGTCGCGAGCTGCTTGCCGGCTCGACCCTTGCCGCGTTCGGCACGGCCCTTCCCCTTGCCGCACACGCGCAGTCGCCGGCAGTCACCAGGCCCGACCTGTTCATCGGCACGGGCGGGCATGGCCATACCTTCCCCGGCGCGACCCTGCCGTTCGGGATGGTCCAGCTTTCGCCGGATACCAACAATCATGGCTGGGATGCCTGTTCGGGCTATCACCAGTCCGACCGTTCGATCATGGGCTTCTCGCACACGCATTTGTCGGGGACCGGGATCGGCGACATGCTCGACGTGCTGCTGGTGCCGACGCGCAAGCCGCTGAAGCTCGTCGCGGGGCCGCGCGAGACGCCGTCCGACGGCTATCGCCAGCGCTATACCGACGAACATGCCGAGCCGGGCTATTACCGCGTCAAGCTCGAGTCGGGGGTGCTCGCGGAGCTGACCGCGACCGAGCGGACCGGGCTGCACCGCTACACCTTTGCCAAGGGTCCGGGGCATATCCTGATCGACCTGACGCACTGCAAGCAGGAGACCGCGGAGGAGGCGATCCGGATCGAGGACGCGTCGCTGTCGATCGAGGAGGACGGCCTGCTGACGGGCAGCCGCCAGGTCTTCCGCTGGGCGGAGGGGCGCCGCATCCATTTCGCGATGCAGCTGTCGCGCAAGCCCGACCGCGTGCAATTCTATGGCGACGGCGACACGCCGGTCGCAGGCGGCGGGCGCGGCGTGACCGGGCACCGGCTGAAGGTCGCGCTGTTCTTCGACGATGCGGGCGCGGCACCGATCCTGGTCAAGACCGGCATCTCGGCGGTCGACGTCGCAGGCGCGCGCGGCGCGCTGGCCGAGGCACCGGGCTGGACGTTCGACGCGACCTGCGCCGCCGCGCGCCGGATCTGGGCGAAGGAACTGGACATGGTCCGGGTCGCGGGCGGGACGCCGACGCAGCGGACGATCATGGCGAGCGCGCTCTACCACACGCTGATGGGCCCGACCTTGTTCAGCGACCGCGACGGTCGCTATGTCGGGCTAGACCAGCAGGTCCACACCCTGCCCGCGACCGAACGCGCGTACAGCGCCTATTCGCTGTGGGACACGTATCGCGCGCTGCATCCGTTGATGACGCTGGTCCGCCCCGACATGGCGGAGCGCTTCGTCCACGATCTCATCCGCCAGACGCAGCAGAGCCCCTATGGCCCGCCGACCTGGCCGTTGCAGGGGTTCGAGACCGGGTGCATGAACGGCTGGCATTCGGTCGCGGTGCTCGCCGAGGCGCATGCCAAGGGGATCAAGGCCGATTATGCGGCGGCCTGGCCCAATATCCGCCGGCGTGCCTTCGACCCGCAATACAAGGACAGCCTCGCGACGCTCGGCCGCGATCATTACATGCGGCTCGGCTATATTCCCGCGGACAAGATCAAGGAGTCGGTCAGCCGGACGCAGGAATATGCGTATGACGATCATGCGATGGCGCTGCTCGCCGACGCGATCGGCAAGACCGACGATGCGGCGCTGCTCCGCAAGCGCAGCGGCAACTGGCGCAACGTGATCGACCCGAAGATCGGCTTTGCCCGTCCGCGCTTCGCCGACGGAAGCTGGTGGGCGGCCTATGATCCGATCCAGCTCGGCCACATGCCGCAGCCGCGGTGGCGGGACTATACCGAGGCGAATGGCTGGCAGGCGACCTTCCTCAACCAGCACGACATTTACGGGCTGATCGCGCATTTCGGCGGCGATGCGGCGTATGACGCGAAGATCGATTCCTTCTTCAACGCGCCCTCGACGCTGCCCGCCAACGCGCCACCCGACATCGCCGGGCTGGTCGGGCAATATGCGCATGGCAACGAGCCCGGGCATCATGTGGCGTATCTCTATGCCTATGTCGGGACGCCGTGGAAAACCCAGGCGATGGTCCGCCGCTTATGCACCGAGATGTACAAGGACGATCCCGACGGCGTGATCGGTAACGACGATTGCGGCCAGATGAGCGCGTGGTTCATCCTGTCGTCGCTCGGATTCTATCCGGTCGATCCGACGACGGGGATCTATGTCTTCGGGTCGCCGCTGTTCGACAGCGGCGAGATGCGCGTCGGCGCGGGCAAGACGCTCCGGGTGCGCGCGATCGGCAATGCGCCCGACCGGCCCTATGTCCAGTCGGTGCGCTGGAACGGCAAGCCCTGGACCCGCAACTGGATCGCGCATGCCGACCTGATCCAGGGCGGCGAGCTGGAATTCACGATGGGCGCGAAGCCGTCGCGCTTCGGCACGCGCGCCGAGGACCGTCCGCCCTCGGCGCCGCGCTGACGCCCGCTGTCGAGGTCGGGATCAGAAGAAGGTCTCGACCACCTCGACGCAGGTGAAATCGTCATCGACCACCAGCACCCGCCGCCATTTGTCGAAGGTGAGGCAGGGGTGCGAGATGTCGAAGGCGATGACGTCGCCGACCGCGATGTCATCGCCGGGGGTGATCGCCAGATAGGCGTGCTGGTCCATCAGCCCGGTCACCGCCCAGTGCGCGGGGGCGTCGACCGGGCGGCGGTCGCGCGCCTTGCGGAACAGCGTCGCGGGCCGGGGAAGCCCGGCATCGAAGGCAACGTCGCGCTTGCCCATCGCGATGACCGCGCGCGCCGGATCGGGGATCGACTGCACCACCGCCCATACGCGCAGCGCGGGCAGCAGCGCGTCGCCAAAGCTCGGCGCGACCGGATTGCGTTTCAGGATCTGGTCCTGCGCGATGCGGTACAGGCCGTCGTCATGGCTGATGTAGCAGCCAGGGCGCAGCACGACCTGGACATCGCCGGCCTTTGCCAGCGCGGCGGTTTCCTCTGCGACCACGTCGTACCAGGCCGAGCCCGCCCCCGACAGGATCGCGGGCGTCCGCGCGATCCGCCCCGTCGCGAGCAGATCGCGCGTGATCGTCACCGCACGACGGATGAACCGCCGGACCTCCGCCTCGTCGCTCAGCACCCCTTCGTAGATTCGACCCCGGCGAGATGGAGATGCCCCGGCCAGTGCGCGACCGCGTCGAGCACCCCGGCGAGCGCGGCGGCATCGCGGACGCCGGTGCGGAAGCCCGACTGGTCGGGCTCGGGGGCGAGTTCGACGAGCAGGTCGAGCGACACGTCGGCGGCGCGGCACGCCTCCCCGAGCAGCGCCACCCCGGCGGCGGAATCGACGATGCAGATCAGCCGCAGCGCAGGATCGGCGAGCAGATCGACGATCGCGGCGATATTGGCGTCGCCGACGATCTGGTTCGCGATCAGGATGGTGTCGATGCCATGCGCCGCCGCGACCTGCGCCTGCTGGCTGGTGGCGACCGTGATGCCCCACGCGCCGGCATCGATCTGGCGCTTGAAGAGCGCGGGCGCCATCGTCGTCTTGCCATGCGGTGCGAGCGACACGCCATAGGCATCGATGAACGCGCGCATCCAGTCGAGATTATGCTGCATCCGCCGCGCATCGAGCACCGCCGCCGGAAACATGACGTCCCCCGCGAGCAGGTTCCAGCGCGCGGCCGCATCCCGACCGATACCCTTGTGCAGCTTCACACCGACGTCGCTCACGGCAGACCTCCCAGATAAAGAAAATTGTTTACATTATTTCGACCCGCGGTGACAGTGTCGATCCAGCCCGGCCACGACAGACGCGTGGCACTGACCTCTGGAACCTCTGGGAGGTGAAATGATGGCGACAGTCATTGCCGGTGTCGACGTGTATGACGGCAGCGGCGGCGCGGCCTTCCGCGCCGACGCGAGATAGGCGACGGGATCATCGCGCGGGTCTCGGCGGCCGCTGCGTCGCCGCCGCCGGGCGCGATCGACGGGCGGGGCCTGGCGCTCGCACCCGGGTTCATCGACGCGCATACGCATGACGATCTGGTCGTGATCGCGGCGCCCGCGATGACCGCGAAGGTGACGCAGGGCGTGACGACGGTGGTGGTCGGCAATTGCGGGATCAGCGCAGGCAGTGATCTGAGCGCGCATGCCCCCCTGCCCGACCCGCTGGTGCTGCTCGGTGGCGCGGACGAATTCCGCTATTCCGATTTCGCGGCCTATGCGCAGGCGGTGGACGCCGCGGTCCCGGCCACCAATGTCGTCGCGCTGATCGGCCATACCGCGCTGCGTGCGCGACACATGGACGGGTTCGACCGCGATGCGAGTGACGACGAACGCGCGGCGATGCGCCGCGACCTGGAGGACGGGCTGGCGGCAGGCGCGTTCGGGCTGTCGACCGGGCTCGCCTATGCCAATGCCAACGCCGCCTCGACCGCGGAGGTGATGGCGATCGCCGAGGCGTTGCGCGGTACCGGCGCGCTCTATTGCACGCATCTGCGCAGCGAGGCGGCGGCGATCGTCCCGGCGCTGGACGAGGCGTTCGCGATCGGCCGGCACGCCGCCGCGCGCGTGATCGTGTCGCATCTCAAATGCGCGGGCGCACCGCAATATGGTCGCAGCGGCGAAATCCTCGCGATGATCGAGGGCGCCGACGCGCAGCAGCCGGTCGGGTGCGACTGCTACCCCTATACGGCAAGCTCCTCGACGCTCGATCTGAAGCAGGTCGTGCCGGAGACGCCGATCCGGATCACCTGGTCGGACGCCGAGCCCGCCCAGGCGGGACGGATGCTCGCGGACATCGCCGCGGATTGGGACGTCGACCTGCGCGCCGCCGCAACGCGGCTGCAACCGGCGGGTGCGGTGTATCACTGCATGACCGACAGCGATGTCGACCGGATCCTCGCGCATCCGCTGACGATGGTCGGGTCGGACGGCCTGCCCTGCGATCCCCGGCCGCATCCGCGGCTATGGGGCAGCTTCCCGCGCGTGCTCGGCCATTATGCGCGCGACCGCGGCCTGTTCCCGCTGGCGACTGCGATCCGCAAGATGACCGGGCTTCCCGCCGATCGCTTCGGCCTGCACGACCGCGGCTATGTCCGCGAAGGGCTCGCCGCGGATCTCGTATTGTTCGACCCCGCGCGCATCGCCGACCGTGCGACCTATGACGAGCCGACGGCCGCAGCCGATGGCGTGGTCGGTGTCTGGGTCAACGGCGTCGTGACGCTCGCGCTCGGCCGACCGACCGGCGCCCGCGCGGGCCGCCTGCTGCGCCGCGCAAACCCCATTACCCAGTGAAGGAATGATCAGATGACGGACGGACTCAAGCGTTATGGCGTCGAAGGCGGCAGCGGCACCGGCGGCCAGCATCTGCCGTTCGCGCGCGCGGTCGGCGCGGATGGCTGGCTGTTCGTATCGGGCCAGGTGCCGATGGTCGATGGCGAGGTGATCGACGGCGGCATCATCCCGCAGACGCATCAGGCGATCCGCAACGTGCTGAAGATCCTCGAGGAAGCCGGATACGGCCCCGAGCATGTCGTGCGCTGTGGCGTATGGCTGGACGACGCGCGCGACTTCATGTCGTTCAACCGCGTGTTTAAGGAGTATTTCGGCGCGCATCCCCCCGCGCGCGCCTGCGTCGTGTCGCAGATGGTCGTCGACTGCAAGGTCGAGGTCGACTGCGTCGCCTGGAAGAAACCGTAAATGCAGCCGGGCGGCATGCTGCTGACCGAGGCGGCGATCGCCGTCGCCGCGCTCATCGTGCTGATCGTACGGGTGCGGCTGAGCCCGTTCATCGCGCTGACGCTGGTGTCGCTCGCGCTCGCGCTGGTCGTCGGCATCCCGCTCGGATCGATCGTCAAGAGCTTCGAGGCGGGCGTCGGTGGCGCGCTCGGGCATATCGCGCTGGTCGTCGGGCTTGGCACGATCCTCGGCAAGATGATGGTCGAAAGCCGCGGCGCGGAGCGGATCGCGGACAGCGTGATCGGCTTTTTCGGCCCTGCGCGCGCCGACTGGGCGATGATGACGGTCGCGCTGATCGTCGGCCTGCCGGTGTTCTTCGAGGTCGGCTTCGTCCTGCTGGTGCCGATCGTCTTCACGCTGGCGCGGCGGCTCGGGCAGCATCCGATGCGGATGGGGCTGCCGATGGCGGCGGGGCTGTCGGTGGTGCATGCGATGGTCCCGCCCCACCCCGCAGCGTTGCTGGCGACGCAGGCGTATAATGCGGATGTCGGGCTTACCGTGCTGTTCGCGCTGATCGTCGGCATCCCGACCGCCGCGATCGCCGGACCGCTTTATGGCCGGCTGGTGATCCGGCATCTCGCACCGCAGCCGATCGCCCCCGCCGCGGTCGTCGAGGCCGAGGACACGCGGAGCCTGCCCGGCTTCGGCATCACGCTTGCGACATTGCTGCTGCCCGTCGTGCTGATGCTCGCCGGCAGCCTCGCGACGATGATAGCGCTGCCCGGATCGCGGCTCGACGGCATCCTGCGCTTCGTCGGCACGCCGGTCGTCGCGCTGCTCGCCGCGGTGCTCGTCAGCTACTGGACGCTGGGGCTCGCGCGCGGGATGAACCTCGGGACGATCCAGAAGTTCACCAACGACTGCCTCGCGCCGACCGCGATGATCACGCTGGTGGTCGGCGTGGGCGCAGGATTCGGCCGCGTCCTGATCGACAGCGGCGTATCCGACGCGATCGTCGCCGCAGCGACCAGCGTCCACATGCCGATCGTCCTGCTCGCCTGGCTGATCGCGGCGCTGATGCGCGTGGCGACCGGGTCGGCGACGGTGTCGATGGCCACCGCCGCGGGCATCATCGCGCCGCTGGCGGCGGCCAATCCCGGGATCCGGCCCGAACTGCTGGTGCTCGCGACCGGTGCGGGATCGGTGATTCTCAGCCACGTCAACGATGGCGGCTTCTGGCTGGTGAAGGAGTATTTCGGGCTGAGCGTCGCTGACACGATCCGTAGCTGGACCGTGTGCGAAACGCTGATCTCGGTGGTCGGGCTGGGGCTGACGCTGCTGCTGTCGCTGGTCGTCTAGCCTATTTGCCCCCGATCGTCGTCGCGGGGCTGTTCCACCCGCGCAGCCGCACCGTGGCGACGCCGCGGTCGCCGGGATAGGCCACGGTGACGTCACGCGTCTCTCCGGGCAGCAGCGAGACGTAATTGTCGCTGAAATAGGCTGGCAGGATCTGCACGCCCTTGCCGTCGAACAGCGTCAGCTTGGTCTGCAATGCGGGAGTCGTGCCCGGATTGGACAGCGTGACGCGGAGCGATCGCTCGCCCGCTGCCGCCGACCCTGCCGCCACGTCAGCCCGAAGCGTGGCCTGCGGCATCGCCGACAGCGCGCGCAGATCCGCGGGGTTCGCCGCCTGCCAGTAGAAATTCTCCGACACGCGGCTCCCGTCGGCGGCGGACGCGTCGAGCCGGACCAGCACTGGCCCCTTCGCGAGAGCGGCATCGAGCGCCAGCGGGAAGAGCGCGACCGTGGCGTTGGCGGGCAGGTCGACGGTCTGCGCGTGGGTCGCGACGGTTGCGCCGGTCAGATCGGTGACTCGCGCGGTCGCCTTGACGCCGGTCAGCGGCCGGCGCGTGGTGTTGACCATCACGACCTGACGGCCCGGCTGGTTCATCTGGATGTGAACCGGCTCCGCCCCCTTCTTGGTGCCGTAGAACGCGGCGTGCGTGTCATAGTCCGACGAGTAGATCTGGAAATCGCTCGAGGGCCAGGCAGGGTGCGTCATCCACAGCATCCGGGCGCTGTTGGTGGTCCACAGCCCGGCATTGAACCCTTCGAAGATCGCGCGGTGCGATTCGTAGTTGAGCATCTGCGCCTTGCGCTCGAAATCGGCGAGATCGCGGGCCGGACCGAATTCGGTGTCCATCGCGCGCACGAAGCTCGCCATCGACACGCCGCGTTCCTGGTGCCAATCGTGATAGACCCAGGTGTCGCTGATCGGCCAGCGATCCTCGACGGGGACGGTGCGCTGCCACGATTCCAGCGTCGGAAAGCTCGCCGTGCCGACCTCGATCGCGAAGCCGTGCGGATAGCCGGTGAAATATTCCTCCGGCGGGTGCCATTCATAGGGCCCCGATCCGCCGAGATTGATGACCCGCGAATTGCCCTTGTAGAGCCGGGTGCCGTCCTCCTGCCAGACCATGTCCTGCAGCGCGGTCTGCAGGATCGGCTGCGGCACGCCTTCGTTGCGGCCGAACCAGAGGATGATCGACGGGTGGGTGCGATAGCGCCGCACCACGTCGCGCGCATTGGCGACGAACAGCGGCACGTCCTGCGCCTCCGCGTCATTGTCCTGCGTCGATTCCCAAAAGTCGTTGAGCACCATCAGCCCATGGCGGTCGGCGAGCGCGTAGAACGCCTCTTCGGTGCTCTGCCCCATCCAGTTGCGGATGATGTTCATCCCCGCCTCGCGGTGAAGCCGGAAATAGGGGGTCAGCCGGTCGGTGCCGACCCGCTTCATCATGTCGTCCATGCCCCAGTTGCCGCCGCGCGCGGCGATGCGGACGCCGTTGACGCGCAGCACCATCTGCGGCGACAGCGGATCGTCGGGCAATGCGGTGACCGCAGGCGATGTCTCCGCCCCCGGCATCAGCGAATTCGCCCAGCCGCCGCGGACCTTGCGCAGCGCCGGGTGGCGTTCGTCGATTACCGGCGTGCCGAGATCATGCGCGAGCGCGGTATCGACCAGCACACGCCGCAACGCCCCCGTGGTGTCGAGCGACGACAGTTCATACGTCACGCTGCGCATCCCGAAATCAAGACTGCGGCGGTCGGACACGACCCGGTCGCTCGCCACCGTCAGGTCGAGCCGGTGCAGCGCCGGGTCGCCATAGCCGTTGGGCCACCAGAGTTTCGGCTTCTGCACCGCGAGTTGCGGGAAGCTGCTCGGGGTGAAGCGCACGACCTGGCTGGCACCGGGCGGAAGCGTCACACGCTGTTCAACCGCGACATCGTCGAACGCCGCACGCACGGTCGCCGAGGCCGGCGCGGTGCCGTGGTTCGTCACCGGGACCTCGATCGAGACCTCGGCGACCGCATTGTCGGGCCGCGGCAGGCGGGTCGAGACCGCCGGATCGCCGATCGTCACGAACCCGGTCGCGGCGAGATCTACACCCTGCCACAGCCCGGTGTTGCGATCGCGCACGCCGGGGATCCAGTCCCACCCCTCGCTCGCGCCGAAGGTCGGACCGTCGCTCATCAACGCGCCGCCATTGTCGCCGCGCCCGCCGGCGAGCGACTGTTCGTGCGCGATGCCGGGATGCGGCGGCGGCGCGACGAGCACCGCGATGCTGTTGCGCTGCCCGGGCCGGAGCCGGTCGGTCACGTCGAACCGCCCGCGGATAAACGCGCCCTTCACGTCGCCGATCGCGGTGCCGTTGACCCACACCTGCGCCGCATAGTTGACGCCGTCGAACGTCAGCGTCAGCCGCTTGGCCGGGGTCGCGGGCAGCGTGAATTCGCTGCGATACCACCAGGATTGCCGCGACAGGCTTTCGGGGATCGCCATGTTGTTCAGGCCGATCGTCGGATCGGGATAGACGCCGCGATCGACGAGCGTCGTCAGCACCGTGCCCGGCACGGTCGCGGCATGCCACGAGCGGGCATCGAACCCCGGCTGCGAGATCGTGGCCCCGTTCGCCGCCACGGTCGGCGCCACGACCAGGCGCCAGGCGTTGACGGCGTAGTGCCCCTCGCGCGTCGGCGCGAGCGCGGGGGCGGTCGATACGGGGCTGGCGACGGGCTTCGAAAAGGGCGCCTTGCCGGTCGGGAGTTCCCAGGCCGGTTGCGGGGCGGTCAGGCCATATTGCGTCTTGACCTGCAGCGGCCAGGACGGGCTGGCATCCTCGAACCGGATCAGCGCCGCGTCGGGCTGGCGCCGGGCGAGCGCCGCTATCGCGGGTGCGCCGAGCAGCACGGGATCGAGCGCGAACGCGGCGATCCGCCCTGCAAACCCG